>DATFMW010000458.1:0-9449 GCA_035266765.1 Gaiellaceae bacterium
GAGGATCGCGGTCGCTGCCACGAGCTGGAGCCAGGCCGGGAGCTCGGGCAGGCGCACCGGGCTCGCCCAGCGATGGCCGTCGCGTCCGGGCGGGGCCGGTCAGGCGCCGACCGGGTGGCGCTCCGGGAATCCGGCGAGCGCCCGGGCGACGTCGAGCGTCGAGAGCACGCCGATCGGGCGACCGGAGGCGGGGTCGAGCACGAGCAGGTGCGAGACGTCGTGCTCCACCATCAGCCGGGTGGCCAGGCCGAGCCCGTCCGACGACGAGACGGTCACGAGCGGGGTCGTCGCGATCGTGCTCGCCGGCTGCTTGTCGAGGTCGGCGCCGTCGGTCGCGCGCAGCAGGTCGGCGTCCGAGACGACGCCCCACGGGCTCCCGCCCGGCAGCCGCTCGCCGCCGTGCGCCGAGACGAGCACCGCGTGCACGCGGTAGGTCGCCATCATCCGGGCAACGGTTCGAAGCGACGCGTCGGGCGAGCACGTGACCAGGCCGGGGTGCATCGCGTCGAACACATGGAGCAGGTCGAAGCTCGTGTCCATGGAGTCACGTCCTCTCACGGTCGGTAGCCGAGCGTCCGCAGCAGCTCCCGGCGGGCGCTCGCGTCCTCGTCGGTCTCGACGCCGAGCGGGCTCTCCCCGTCGACGACGCCGAGGATCCCGCGGCCCTGCTCGGTCTCGGCGACGAGTACCTGCACCGGGTTCGCGGACGCGCAGAAGATCCGGCACACCTCGGGCACGAGCTTGAGCTGGTTGAGCACGTTGACCGGGAATCCCTCGCGCAGGAAGACGAGGAACGAGTGCCCGGCGCCGATCGCCCGCAGGTTGCGCACGGCGAGCGCGGTCAGCTCCTCGTCGTTGCCGCTCCGGCGGACGAGCCGCGGCCCCGACGACTCGCAGAAGGCCAGGCCGAACCGCAGATGCGGCGAACTGCCGGCAAGCGTCTCGTGGAGATCGTCGACCGTCTTGATGAAGTGCGCCTGGCCGAGGACGAAATTGAGATCGTCCGGCTTCTCGATCTCGACGACGGTCAGCTGCATGGGTTCACCTCGCACTTCAGCATCCCGCCGCCGGGTGTCGCGCCCATCCGCGTGCGCACCGATGGGCCTGATCGTGCTTGCCGCGGCCGGGCTCGACGCGTCGGCGAGCCGCAGGTTGGGGTGCGGACACCATGGCATCCGCGCCCGGAGACGGTCACCCTCGTGTGACAGCAACCGGACCGGGTGGATGGCCGGAGACGCCGGCCGTACGCTCCCGTCCGGGGAGGAGGTGGCCCGTGACGAGGTCGCAAGACGTGGTGGATCGCTGGCTGGAGGCCTTCAACGCCCATGACGAAGGCGGCATGCGCTCGGTGTACGCGGACGACGTGATCTTCGAGGCGCCCGGCGAGATCCGGCTCGAGGGGACGGACGCGACCGTCGAGTACGCGCTGGGCTGGCTGCGGGCGTTCCCGGACGCCGAGATGCGCATCGAGTCGCAGCTGGAAGCCGACGGGTGGATCGTCCAGCGCTTCGTCTTCGAAGGGACGCACGAGGACACGCTCGCGGCGCCGACCGGCGACATCCCGGCCACGAACCGGCACATGGCCGGCCGTGGCGCGCAGATCATCCGGGTCGAAGACGGCAAGGTCGCCGAGGACTACCTGTACTTCGACCAGGTGCAGGTGCTCACCCAGCTCGGGCTCATGCGCGAGCCCGCCGGGCACAGATAGCTGCGGCACGGAACGGCGGTGAGGCGGCCCAGGCCGTCTCACCGCCGCGAAGGTCAGCCCTTGACGACGCCGAGGGGCCGCAGCTGCACGACACGGCGGGCGAGGCCCGCCCGCTCGACGACGGCGACGACACGCTCGACGTCCTTGTAGGCGAAGGGGGCCTCCTCGGCGAGGCCGCTGTTCGACGGGCAGCGGACGACGATGCCTCGCGCGGTGAGCTCGCGGCGGAGCTGTGCCCCGGTGACCTGCTTCTTGGCGGCGGTGCGGCTGAGACGGCGGCCGGCACCGTGGCAGGTCGTGCCGAAGGAGCGCTCCATCGCCCCCGGCTCGCCGGCGAGGACGAAGCTCGAGGTGCCCATGCTGCCCGGGATGAAGACCGGCTGCCCGACGGCGCGGTAGACCGCCGGGATCTCGGTCGAGCCGGCCGGGAAGGCGCGGGTCGCGCCCTTGCGCTGGACGCAGAGCTCGCGGCCGTCGTGCCGCTCGATCTTGGCGATGTTGTGCGCGACGTCGTAGACCTGCCGCGTCCCGTCTGCGGCCGCGTCGCCGAGCACCCGCCGCACGGCTTCGCGGATCAGGTGCGCCATCGCGTGGCGGTTCGCCCAGGCGAAGTTCGCCGCCACGGCCATCGCGGCAACGTACGCCCGCCCCTCGGGCGAGGAGAGCGGCGCGCACGCGAGCTGCCGGTCCGGCAGGACGAACCCGTAGCGGTGCTCGGCTCCCGCCATCGCCCGGACGTGGTCCGTACAGACCTGGTGCCCGAGGCCGCGCGAGCCCGAGTGGACGAACACGGTCGCCTGCCCGCTGGTGAGGCCGAACGCGGCGGCGGTCTCGTCGTCGAAGACGGCCGCGACGCGCTGCACCTCGATGAAGTGGTTGCCCGAGCCGATCGTGCCGAGCTGGCGGAAGCCGCGGGTACGGGCGCGCTCGGAGACGGCGGCCGGGTCGGCGTCCGCGATCCGTCCCTCCGACTCGGTCCGTTCGACGTCCTCCGGCGTGCCGATGCCGAGCTCGTCGACGAGGACGCGCGGCCCGTGTGCGAGCACCCGCTCGAACACCGCCTCGGCGAGGACGAGCGGGCCTTCCTTCCCCGCGCCCGCCGGGACGGTGCGGGCGATCTCGTGCACGAGTGCCTCGACGCGAGGCGCGAGCTCCAAGGCCGTCAGCGGCAGCGCGAGCAGGCGGACGCCGCAGTTGATGTCGTAGCCGACCCCGCCGGGCGAGATCACGCCGTCGGGGGCTTCGGTCGCGGCGACGCCCCCGACCGGGAAGCCGTAGCCCTGGTGGATGTCGGGCATCGCGAGCGCCGCCTCGACGATCCCGGGCAGCGTCGCGACGTTGCAGAGCTGCTCGAGCGAGCGGTCGGCGAGAATCGCCGCCAGCAGCTCCTCGTCGGCGAACACGCGCGCCGGCACCCGCATCCCGCGCGCCGGGTCGGCCGCGATCTCCCACTCGACCTCGCCGATCCGGACCGGCTCAGACGTCGAGGACGACGCGCGCACGCTAGACCGCCGCCGGCTGTGCGAGGTCGAACGCGTCGCGATGGCGCTCGATCCAGTCCGCCCGGTCGGACGCGTAGTCGAGGCTGGTCAGGTAGCGGACGTCGCGGTCGTGCGGGGCGAGCGGCCCGCAGCAGCCGACGACGGTGCCCTCCACGAGCCGGACCGCCCAGACCTCGCCGCTCGCGCGCTCACGCCAGAGCTCGTACGTCTTCATCGCGGCCACCCCCTGTGGGTGCAGTCTCGGATCGCCCGCCGCCGCTCCCATCGGGGACGGCGCGGACTGCCGGAGTCCGCGCAAGGCCGATTCAGGGAACCGACTGATGGGAGGCCCCCGTTCCGGTCGGAAACTCAAGAGATGAGATACGGATGGAGGAGGTGAGACCGTGCTCACGCTGGACAAGTGGACGCCGCTCCGGGAGCTCGACCGGATGGAGCGCCGCATGCGGCGGCTGTTCGAGGATCGGGGGATCTTCACGTTCGAGGCGCCCGCGACCGACGTCTACGAGACCGACAAGGAGTACGTCGTCGAGCTCGAGGTGCCCGGCTTCGACCGGGAGGAGCTGACGGTCGAGGTCTCCAACCACACGCTCGTCGTCAGGGGCGAGCATGAGGAGGAGGCCGAGAAGGCCGGACGCGAGCTGCTGCTGCACGAGCGGCTCGAGCGCCGGTTCGAGCGTCGCTTCGACCTGCCGCGCGAGGTCGACGCCGAGCACGTCGCGGCGGAGTGCGACAAGGGCGTGCTCGCCCTGCACGTGCCGAAGACCGGCGCGATTGCAGAGGCGCGGCACATCGAGATCGCGACTCCCTGACCTGGCGGGCGGCGGCGCGCGCCGCCGCCCGTTTTCCGATGCCGAGAGGAGGCAGCAATGGCGACGATCTTCGAGACACCGAGGGCGACCACGTCGGTCGCGAAGGTGATCGAGATCACGGCGGAGTCGGGCGAGAGCTTCGAGGACGCGATCCAGCGCGGAATCGCGAAGGCGTCCGAGACCGTCCACGAGATCCGCGGTGCGTGGGTCGAGAGCCAGCAGGTGAAGGTGCACGAGGGCAAGGTCGTCGCCTACCGCGTCGACCTGAAGGTCACGTTCCTCCTCGACTGAGAGGGTGACGGCGTGCGGCCCGACCGTGGCCGCACGCTCCCTCGCGTGCATCCCTCGCTCACGTTCGGCCGCATCGCCGGCATCCGCGTCAGCGTCAACTGGAGCTGGCTCGTCGTCTTCGCGCTGATCGCCTGGACGCTGGCGAGCGGCGTGTTCCCGGCCCAGGATCCGGGGCTCGCCCGGGCCACGTACGTCGCGATGGCGCTCGTCGCGTCGGGTGGATTCTTCGCCTGCCTGCTCCTGCACGAGCTCGGGCACGCGGTCGAGGCGAGACGCCAGGGGATGGAGATCGACGGGATCACGCTGTGGCTCTTCGGCGGGGTCGCGCAGTTCAAGGGGGCGTTCCCCTCTGCGGTCGCCGAGCTGAGGATCGCCCTCGCCGGGCCGCTCGTCTCGGCGCTACTCGGCGGCTCGCTCGTCGTCGCGGCGGCGACGCCCGGACTGGGGCGCCCGGTGGGGGGCGTGCTCGCGTGGCTCGGCTACATCAACCTCATCCTGCTCGCGTTCAACATGCTGCCGGCGCTGCCGCTGGACGGCGGCCGCGTCCTGCGCGCGCTGCTCTGGCGGCTGCGCGGCGACTTCGCGTGGGCGACGAACGTCGCCGCGACGGTCGGGCAGGGGTTCGGGTACCTCCTCGTCTCCCTCGGCGTCCTGCTCTTCATCGGCCAGGGGGTCTGGAGCGGCGTCTGGCTGGCGTTCATGGGCTGGTTCCTGCTCGAGGCGGCGACCGCCGAGGCGCGCTACGGACTCATGCGCAGCGCTCTCGGCGACCTCCGTGTCGGCGACCTGACGGTCAGGGAGCCGGTCACCGTCGCCGCCGACGCGACGCTCGAGGAGCTGATGGAGGAGACGGTCCGCGCACACCGCTTCACGGCCTACCCCGTCGTCGACGGCGGGCGTGTCGTCGGGCTGTTCCGGCTCGCGTCCGTGGCGGAGGTGCCCCGCGAGGACTGGGTGTGGACGCCGGTCAGGGAGTGCACGGTGCCCTTTGAGGCCGTGCCGACGCTGCCCGAGGACGAGCCGCTCGTCGACGCCGTCGCCGAGCTCGGCCCCGGTACGCTCGGCCGGGCGCTCGTGCTCCGCGAGGGGATGGTCGTCGGGCTACTCTCGGTCACCGACATCGGCCGCCTCGTCGCCTCCGCGGGCCGGCGCCGTCGCGACGGAGACGGGGAGCGCCCCCGCCGGGGAGGCGACGACCGGTGGAGCTGAGGCTCGCGCTCGTCGGCGACACGATGCTGGGCCGGGGTGTCGCGGCGCGTCTGCGGAGCGCACCGCTGTCGTCGCTCTTCGGGCCCGCGCTGCTCGAGGCGGTGCACGAGGCGGATCTCGTCGTGTTCAACCTCGAGTGCTGCATCTCGACTCGCGGTGAGCGCTGGGCGGATCCGTTCAAGCCGTTCTTCTTCCGGGCACCTCCGGCTGCGGTCGACGCGCTCTCGCTGCTTGGCGTCGACTGCGTCACGCTCGCGAACAACCACGCGCTCGACTACGGCCCCGACGCGCTGCTCGACACGCTGGCTCACCTCGGCGCGGCGGCGATCGAGGCGGTCGGCGCCGGCGCGGACGAGGCGGCCGCACGCCGTCCCACGGTCGTCGCCGCTCGCAGCGGCTTCCGCCTGGCAGTGGTCGGCGTCACCGACCATCCCGTCGACTACGCGGCCGGGCCGGCTCGGCCGGGCGTCGCCCACGCCGACTTGCGGAGCGGCGTTCCCTCCTGGCTGCGGGAAGCCGTCGCCGGGTGCGAGGCGGACGCGGTGCTCGTGACGCCGCACTGGGGGCCGAACATGGTGACGAGCCCGAAGCCGTACGTGCGCGCCGCGGCCGCGGAGCTTCTTGCAGCCGGGGCGACGCTCGTCGCCGGTCACTCCGCCCACGTCTTCCACGGCGTGGAGGGGCGGGTGCTCTACGACCTCGGCGACTTCCTCGATGACTATCGCGTCGACCCGGTCCTCCGCAACGACCTCGGGATCCTCGTGCTCGTCACGCTCGACGAGCGGGGGCCGCGACGGCTCGAGGCGCTGCCGCTTGCACTGGGCTACTGCCGGACGGAGCTGGCGGCCGGGGCGGACGCGGACTGGGTCGAGCGCCGGTTCCGGGCGGCCGCCGGCGCGTTCGGCACCGAGGTCGAGTCCGACGACGGGCGCCTGGCGGTCAGCCTGCGCCCGTGACCGCGTGTGCTCGGGCCGCCGCCTCGTCGAGGAGGCGGAGGACGTCGTCGTCGGAGACGGGCGAGAAGTCGGAGTACCAGATCCCGACCGCGACGAGGTTGTCGCGGACGTGCGGGCAGGTGAGGAGATCGACCTCGTCGAGGATCCGGGCGACGCTCTGGCGGGCGGCGACGGGGACGGCGGCGAGGGTGCGGGCCGCGTGTCCCGCTGTCGCCCAGCGCGCCGCCGCGATCAGCGTCGACCCGGTCGCGAGGCCATCGTCGACGAGCACGACCGGCCGCCCCGCCGGGTCGAGCGGGGCGTGCTCCGCGTGCAGGCACGCGTCGAGCTCGGCCGCCTCGCGCCGCGCCTGGGCGACCGCGTCGGCGAGCTGCGACTCGCTGAGCCCGTCGCCCGCGCGGACGTAGACACCGTCGCCGCCCGGCGTGACGGCACCGAGCGCGTACTCGGGCTGGTAGGGGTGGCGCACCTTGCGCACCGCGACGACGTCGAGGGGCCACCCGCGCGCCGCCGCGATCTCGGCGGCGACCTGCACGCCGCCGCGGGCGAGGCCGACGACGAGGGTCCGCGGGCCGAGGCCGGACGGCACGAGGGCGGCCGTCTCGCGGCCGGCGTCGAAGCGGTCGCGGAAGAGCGGTGCGTCGAGCGGCCAGTCGAGGAAGCCGGCCACGTCCTCAGCCTCCGAGGTGCTCGAGGAACCAGTCGCGTGCGAGCCGGGCGACGGTCTCGAGCGTGCCCGGCTCCTCGAAGAGGAGCGTCGCGAGGTGCGCGTCCTCGAGCAGCTCGGCGACGGCGAGGTTCCGCGGGCTGTGGCGGCTGCTGCCGCTGCCGTGCGCGAAGACGACGGCGCCGACGGCTCCGGCCGGGACCGCGAGCGCGCCCGAAAGCGCGACGCCGCCGGCGTCGACGATGACCTCTCGCCGCCTGGTTGCGGGCAGATGAAACATTCCCGCCTCTCGTCCTTGTCCAACCGGTATCGCGTCGGGCCGCGGCGGCCCCATCGGGGACGACGCCGATTCGCGTCTCAGTCTTGCGGCGCCTCGACGAGCACGAGCTCGTTTCCGTCCGGATCGTGCAGCGTGGCGGCCGGGCCGGGAAGCGGCGAGTCTCCCGTCTCCACGCCGAGCGTCCGGAGCCTGCGGCACGTTGCGTCGAGATCCGCGGTCTCGAGCAGCAGGCCGGTGGGCTCCCCGATGCGCTGACGCGCAATGCTCGCCCGCTCGATTCCCAGCTCCGAGAGCGTGGGCTGGACGAGCACGAGCGAGGTGGTCGCGCCCGGAGGTGCGACCTCCGCTCCGTACGCGCCGGGCAGGCCGTCCGTCCGCTCCTCGAAGCCGAGCACGTCGAGGTAGAACCGTCGCGCCCGCTCGAGGTCCCCGACGAATACGGTTGCCGCCCGCACCCTTCCGACGGCGGCGCCCGTCGCCGTCTCGCCGATGTCGTGCATGCGTCTGCTCCTCTCTGCGATCTGCCGCTCCGGGCGGCGGCGCCTACGTGGAGGTGGACGCCGTCATCTGCGGCTCCGTCGCGATCATGAGCCTCTGCCATTCGATCGTGTGAAATCCGCGCGACGACTCGTGACCTGCCTCCCGCGGTAGCTCGCGTCGTGCGCGGCGGTGACGAGGTCAGCCGCCGCGCCCGCGGCGTGCACGGACGATCGCCTCACCGGCGGCGGCCGCTGCGAGCAGGCCGCCGAGCACGCCGAGCTGGGCGGGGATGTGCGTGGCGGCGTAGGCGACGAGGGCAGCGAGTGAGCCGGCGCAGGCGACGGCCCCCGCGAGCGAGAGCGCGATCCCGGCACGGCTCGAGCCGACGAGGCGGACGGCGGCGAGGTTGACGGCGGCGAACACGATCAGGAAGCCGGCCGAGCCCATCAGGCTGATCCCCTTGATGTTCACCGTGTTGACGACGAGGAGCGTGCCGAGCGTCGTCGCGACGAGGCCGCCGATCGGGCGGTTCCAGACCGGCTTGCCGAGCCGCTCGGGCAGCTCGCCGTGGCGGGCCATCAGGTACGTGAACTTCGCGGCCCCGTAGAGGGTTGCGTTGATCGCGCTCGCGGTCGAGACGACGGCGGCGACGGCGATGAGCTTGAAGCCGACGGATCCGAGGAACGGCCGTGCGGCCGCGGCGAGTGCGTAGTCGCTCTCGCGCGCGATCGTCGCGGGCGCGAGGTTGCCGACGGCGACGAGCGCGACGAGCACGTAGAGGACGATCACGCCGCCGATCGCGATCAGGTAGGCGCGCGGGAGCGTCCGTTCGGGATCGCGCGCGTCCTCGGCCGCGTTCGCGATCAGCTCGAAGCCCTCGTAGCCGAGGAAGATCAGCGTGCCCGCGTAGACGATCATTCCGATCGACGGGAACGCGGAGGGGGCGATCCGGGCCGTGTCCATGACGAGCAGGCCGCCGACGACGAAGACGAGCAGCACCGCGAGCTTGAAGTAGACGAGCACCGCCTCGGCACGGCCGATCACGCGGGCGCCGAGCAGATTGAGCGCCGCGAACGCGAGCACGGCGGCGCTGCCGAGGATCCGCCGCCACGCCCCGCCCGGGTCGAGGCCGAGCAGCACGGCGAGGTAGGCGCCGAACGCGACCGCGTAGAGGCCGAGCATGACGAAGTAGCTCAACCAGAGCAGCAGGTTCAGCGGCCCGGCGACGCGCGTGCCGAAGGCGCGGTCGAGGAACGCGGAGGTCCCGCCCCGGCTGCGCACGGCGACCGACAGTCGCGCGTACGACCAGCCCGTCAGGGCCGCGACCGCCCCGCCGACGACGAACGACAGATACGCGCCGGCGCCGGCGATCTGCACCGTCAGCCCGAGCACCGAGAAGATGCCGCCGCCGACCATGCCGCCGATGCCAATCGACACCAGTGCGGCAACCCCGAGCTCACCGGCCGGGCGCTGGCTCCGAATCTGGTTGTCAGGCAGTCGATTGCCCATTCGCATCCGGATTCGTCGGCCGCCCCGGCTTCCAGCCG
>DATFMW010000459.1:0-3619 GCA_035266765.1 Gaiellaceae bacterium
AGCTTCTCGAGGAAGTGCGGCTTCAGCCCGGTCGCCTGCAGCGGCGAGAGGAGCCGGCGCGCCCGCGCCGCGTCGTCCTCGTTCGGCGCCGATGCGACGAAGATGTCCTGGAGCGTGATCACGTCCGCCTCCATCCCGACCACCTCGGAGATGTGGCTGACGCGCCGGGAGCCGTCGACGAGCCGCTGGATCTGGACGAGCAGGTCGAACGCGCTCGCAATCTGCTCGCGGATCGCCCGGTGCGGCAGCTCGACGCCGGCCGTCAGCACGAGGGTCTCGAGCCGGGAGAGCGCGTCGCGCGGCGAGTTCGCGTGGATCGTCGTCAGCGAGCCCTCGTGGCCCGTGTTCATCGCCTGGAGCATGTCGAGCGTCTCCGGGCCGCGCACCTCGCCGACGATCACCCGGTCCGGGCGCATGCGCAGCGCGTTCCGGACGAGCTCGCGGATCTTGACCTCGCCGCTTCCCTCGATGTTCGGAGGCCGCGCTTCGAGCGTGATCACGTGCTCCTGCTGGAGCTGGAGCTCGGCGGCGTCCTCGATCGTCACGATCCGCTCGTCGCCCGGGATGAACGCGGACACGGCGTTCAGCGTCGTCGTCTTGCCGGTGCCGGTGCCGCCCGAGATGAGGACGTTCAGCTTCCCCTTCACGCACGCGCCGAGGAACTGCGCGGCACGCGCCGAGACCGTGCCGAACGAGATCAGGTCGTTGACCGTGTACGGGTCACGCGAGAACTTCCGGATCGTCAGCGTCGGCCCGGTCAGCGCGAGCGGCGGCACGATCGCGTTCACGCGGCTCCCGTCCGGGAGACGCGCGTCGACCATCGGAGACGACTCGTCGACGCGGCGCCCGACCTGCGAGACGATCTTGTCGATGATGCGCATCAGGTGCGCGTCGTCGACGAAGCGGGCCTCGGTTCGCTCGATCCTGCCCGACCGCTCGACGTACACGTGCTCGTGCCCGTTCACCATCACCTCGGACACGGTGTCGTCGGAGAGGAAGCGCTCGAGCGGCCCGTAGCCGAGGATGTCGTCGGTGAGCTGCCGGACGAGCTCGCGGCGCTCGTCGCGCGTGAGCGGGGTCCGGGCGAGCGCAAGCTCCTCGGTGACGGCACGGTAGACGCGGTCGCCGAGGTCGTCCGGATCCTCCTTGAACACCTCCGGCCCGAGCTTCGCGATGCACACGTGGTGCACCTGCGCCTTCAGCTCGGCGTAGGGATCGGCGGGGATCTGCTCCGCCGGTGCGTCGCCGGCCGCGTCCGGGCGGTCGACGGTACGGGAGAGGCGGTCGTGAAGTCCCATCTCAGGCTTTCGCGAACGCCAGACGCCGTCGGCGGTCGCCGCTCTGCTTCGGCGTCGCCACGGGCGGCGCCACCTGCTTCGCGAGGGAGGCAACGGCCTTGGAGAAGTCCGACCGCGGCTCGGCGAGCATCACCGGCTCGCCGCGGTTCACGCAGACCTGCACCGAGCGGTCGGACGGCAGCTCGGCGCTGACCTTGACCTTGAGCCCGGCCTCCACCTCGCGCGTCTTCAGGCCGACGTTCGCGTTCGCCCGGTTCATGACGTAGCGGATCCGGGCCGCCGGGAACGACAGAAGCTCGAGCGTCTGGAGCGCCAGCCGCACGTTCTTCAGCGTCGGCACGTCGAGGCCGACGAGCACGAGCAGCTCGTCGGTGCGGTCGAGCGTGGCCAGCATCGCCCCGTGGAAGAACGGCGACGTGTCGACGACGATCGCATCGTACGACGCACGCGCGACTTCGAGCAGGGCCGTGACCTTGCTCTCGATCACGAGCTCCGCGTCTTCGGGCCGCATCGGCGCCGCGAGGACGTCGAGCCCGCATGCGTGCTTCGAGACGTAGCCGGCGAGCTTCTCGGGATCGAGCTCGCCGGGCGCGACCACGAGGTCGTAGATCGTCTTCTCCGGCTCGATGCCGAGCGCGATCGCCGCGTCGCCGAACTGGAGGTCGAGGTCGAGCAGGAGCGTCCGCCTGGCCTCGCGCTTCGCGAGTGCCGCCGCGAGGTTCGTCGCGACGACGGTCTTCCCGGTGCCGCCCTTCGGCGAGAACACGGTGACGACACGGCCGAGCCGGCTGGCCGGGACCTGGAGCTGCCGCCGCACGTGTGCGGCCTTGCGGATCGCGAAGACGACGTTGTGGACGAGCTGCGGCAGGAGCAGAACGTCGGCGACGTCGAGCTCGAGCGCCTGCTCGAGCATCGCCCCGGCCTCGGCGCCCGAGGCGACGAGGACGACGGGCGCCCGGGTCACGGCACGGATCGCCGCCACGTCGTCGGCCGGGAACACGGCCGCGCGGGTCGCGTGGACGACGCAGTCGATGTGGCCGCCGGCCAGCCCGGACGCCGCGTCCGCGACCTGCTCGCTCTCCCCCACCACCTCGACCTCGGCGTGCTCCCGGAGGCCCGCACGCAGCGTGTCGAGGCCGTCGCACTCTCCCGTGAACCAGATCCGGATCGGCTCGCTCATCGGACTCCCTCCGTCATCACGCTCGTGAGCGTCTCGACCCGCTCGGGGCTGTCCGCCGCGTCGACCACCGGCCGGAGCTCGAGCGTCCAGTCGGCGTTGCGCAGCACGTAGAAGAGGCGCTGCACCTGGGTGTCGGTGACGGCGAGGATGACCGAGGTGGCGCCGTTCGAGGTCACCTTCGCCGTGGCCGACTCGCCGGGCCCGCTGAGGACGGTGAGGTCGCGCAGCACGATCCGGGTCGCGTTCGTCGCCTTGTTCGGGTCGACGCGCAGGTTCGCGACGAGGTCGACGTGGTCGCCTGCGCGCAGCGTCCCGGCGAGCAGCTGATTCGGGTCGCCGGCGACCTGGACGGCCCGCATCGTGCCCTTCAGCTGCGCTCGGATGCCCTCCGCGGCGGCGTCGGTGAACCGGCGGAGCGTCACCTGCTCGCCCGCGTAAAGCGGCCCGCTGAGGACGAGGTTCTGGATCTGGGCTGGGTTCGAGATCGCCCCCGGGACGACGTCCCGGCGCGTCACGCTCTCGGGACGGAAGTCCTTCTGCTTGATGAGCTCCGCCCCGGCCACCCCGCCCGCGATGTCGTGCGCGGCGACATAGACCTGGACACTCGACGCGTCGTGCTGCACCGAGCGCTTGTAGTTCGTGACGTAGAGAAGGGTGATGAGCATCGCGACGAGCGCGAGCCCGACCGCGATGACGATGTTCCGGATGCGATACGTCATGAGCGGTTCCTTCAGTTGACGAGGGAGACGGTGTGGACGCCGAAGTCCGGGAGGTTCTTGTTGCTGGCGCTCTGGATGCCCTCCCAGATCACGCGCGTGAAGTAGCCGGTCAGGGTCTGGGAGTTCCCGTGGCTGTCGTCGAAGCCGTCGAGGTGGAAGGCGACCCAGCCGATCACGTTGTAGGTCGCGTTCGAGCCGCCGCCGGTGAGCGTGTCGTAGACGGGGAACAGCAGCTCGGTGGCGAGGCGGGCGCTGAGGGCGGCCCCGACGGCGGTCGAGTCGAACTTCGCCCCCGGGTCGGACTGGTAGCCGCCGAGCGACAGGTACTGGTCGAATCCCGACTGGATCCAGCGCGCGAGCACCGAAGAGCCGACCGTGCCGCCGGCCGCCGGGTCGAGGTTGACGAGGTCGAAGCCGCCCGG
>DATFMW010000460.1:0-2170 GCA_035266765.1 Gaiellaceae bacterium
CGCGGATTTCGTCGAGGGGAGGCTCGTCGACGCGGGCAACGGGAGCGGAGCCTCCGGGCACCGGTTGGCCTCCGCGACCGCACAGGCATGACAGACATCAAGAGGAGGAGCGACAGCCATGGCTAGCCGGACGCTCATCAAGGGCGGAACCGTGATCTCCGTCGACCCCGCCGTGGGGGACTTCTACCCCACGGGCGACGTCCTGATCGAAGACGGAGAGATCAAGGCCGTCGCCGCGTCGATCGACGCCGGCGACGCCGACGTCATCGACGCGACCGACCGGCTCGTGCTGCCGGGCCTCGTCGACACGCACCGCCACACGTGGCAGGCGCTCTTCCGCAACATCGCCTCCGACTGGACGCTCGCGCACTACTTCACCGGCCTGCACGGGACGATGAGCCAGCTCTACCGGGCGCAGGACACCTACGCGGGGAACCTGATCGGGATCCTCGAGGCGCTCGACTCCGGCATCACGACGCTCCTCGACTGGTCGCACAACCTGAACACGCCCGAGCACTCCGACGCCGCCGTGGACGCGGCGCTCGAGTCGGGCGCGCGGGTCGTCTTCGGGCACGGCGCCGGCTTCGCCCACTGGGCGCCGGTGAGCGCGCTCGACCACCCGGCCGACGACGTGCGCCGCCTGCGCAACGGCCGGCTCTCCTCCGACGACGCGCTCGTCACGCTCTGCCTCGCCCCGCGCGGGAACCAGTTCGCGACGCTCGACGTGACGCGGCGCGACTACGAGCTCGCAGCCGAGCTCGGGATCCGGATCAGCTGCCACGCCGGCGACGGCGAGTGGGGCAAGGGCCGCCCGATCGCGCAGCTGCACGAGCACGGCCTGCTCGCCCCGAACCAGACCTACGTCCACTGCAACTCGCTCGCCGACGACGAGCTGAAGATGATGGCCGACGCGGGCTGCACGGCCTCCTGCTCGCCCGACATCGAGATGGCGATGGGGCACGGCTGGCCCGCGACCGGGCGGCTGCTGGAGGCGGGGATTCGCCCGAGCCTCTCGATCGACGTGTGCAGCCTGAACGGCGGCCACCTGTTCGGGACGATGCGCGCCACGATCGGCACCGAGCGCGGCTTCGACAACGAGCAGGCGCGCGACCGCGGCCAGGCCTCCGTCGACCAGATGGAGATCAGCTGCCGCGACGTGCTCGAGTTCGCGACGATCGAGGGCGCGCGCGCCTGCGGACTCGATCACAAGATCGGCACGCTCACGCCCGGCAAGCGCGCCGACGTGATCCTCGTCCGCACCGACACGTTCGGCATGACGCCGTTGAACAACCCGATCGGCGCGTTCGTCTACAACGCGCACCCCGGCCTCGTCGACACGGTCCTCGTCAACGGCAAGGTGGTGAAGCGGAACGGCGAGCTGCTCGACGCCGACGCAGCGCGCGTCCGCCGGCTCGCGGTCGAGTCGCGCGACGACATCCTGCGCCGGGCCGAAGGCCGCAACGGCGCCCGCCTGGGCGGGGAATGGATCCCCCAGGCGTACGAGGCGGTCGAGGCAGGCTAGGACGGTGCCGGCGCAGACGAACCGAAACGGCGCGGGCGTGGTCGACGCGGAGGAGCTCACGTCGCTCTACCGGCGCATGCTCGTGATCCGCGGCGTCGAGGACAGGCTGCAGAGCCTGTTCCTGCGCGGCGAGGTGTACGGCACGACGCACCTCTACTCCGGGCAGGAGGCGGTCGCGGTCGGCGTCGCGAGCGTCCTTCGCGAGGGAGACCGCGTCGCGTGCACGTACCGCGGGCACGGCCACCTGCTCGCGATGGGAGCCGACCCCGAGGGACTCCTCGCCGAGCTCCTCGGCCGCGCGACGGGAATCAACGGAGGCCGCTCCGGCTCGATGAACATCGTCGACCCCGAGCACGGCGTCCTCGGCTGCTACGGCATCGTCGGCGGGAGCATCTCCGCGGCCACCGGAGCCGCGCTCTCGCTGCGCGGCACCGGCTCCGTCGCGGTCGCCTACTTCGGCGACGGCGCCACGAACCAGGCGTACTTCTTCGAGTGCCTCAACTTCGCGAAGGTGCTCGACCTGCCCGCGATCTTCGTCTGCGAGAACAACGGCTACGGCGAGTACACGCCGTTCGAGCAGGTCACCGCCGGCGGCATCGCCACCCGCGCGGCCGCGTTCGAGCTGCCCGTGACCGAGGTGGACGGGAT
>DATFMW010000461.1:0-2272 GCA_035266765.1 Gaiellaceae bacterium
CCCGTACGGGCCGGCCCGCCGCGGACGGCCGCCTCCGCCTCGGGCGACCCGGACGCCAGGAGCTCCTGCTCGACGCGGTCGGGCGGGATCACCATCGTGTCGACGGCGGGAGCAGGCTCGACCGACTCGAGCGTCTTCTCGTCCGGCTCGGCGACGGCCGCCATCACGACCGTGTCGGCGCCGTCGGCCGCGATGCGGAAGGCGACCGCGGTGACGTTGTCCTCGCCGCCGCCGCGATTTGCGGCCCCGATGAGCGCGCGCGTCGCCCGGTCGAGGTCGTCGGCGTGGCGGGCGAGCAGGTCGAGGATGTCCTCGTCCTCGACCATGTCGGTGAGGCCGTCGGAGCAGAGCAGGAAGACGTCGCCGTCCTCCGCGTCGACCGTGAACGCGTCGACGTCGACCTCCGGGTCGGTGCCGACGGCGCGGGTGATCACCGAGCGCTGCGGATGCACCTCCGCCTCCTCGGGCGAGAGCTTGCCGGTCTTCAGCAGCTCGTTCACGAGCGAGTGGTCCTCCGTGAGCTGCTCGAGCCGGCCGCCGCGGAGGAGGTACGCGCGCGAGTCGCCGACGTGGCCGATCGCGACGACCCGCCCCTCGGCGAGCGCGACGGTCATCGTCGTCCCCATGCCGGAGGTGGCGGGGTCGACGGTCGAGCGCTCGAAGACCCGCCGGTTCGCCTCCCGGATCAGCGCAGCGAGCCGCTCGGTGCCCGCGAGCGCCCCGTCGGCGGGCGCCTCGAGCACCGCCGCGGCGAGCTTCGACGCGACCTCACCCGCCTGCGCGCCGCCCATCCCGTCGGCGACCGCGAAGAGCGGCGGCGCGACGACGTACGAGTCCTCGTTCCGGCGCCGCTTGCGACCCGTGTCCGACGCAACGGCAGAGGAGCCGACTCTCATTCCTCGTACCTCAGGTCGGTCTCGCCGACGCGCAGCACGTCGCCCGGGACGAGCCGGCGCGCACCGTCGAGGCGCTCGCCGTTCACGTAGGTGCCGTTCGTGGAGCCGAGGTCGTACGCCCAGACGCCGTCCGGGAGCGGTTCGACGCGTGCATGCCGGGCAGAGGAGAACTCGTCCCCTTCGAGCGCGAGATCGTTCTGGCCGCCACGGCCGATCGTGAGTGCCACCGAGTCGACCGCGTACTCCTCACCCTCCGCGAGGATCGGGCTGCGCTGGACGACGAGTCGCGCCGTGCCGGGCGCCGCCTGCGGCTCCACGTAGCCGGCCTCGGCCGCGACGGCCGGGCGCAGGATGACGCGGTCGGCGTGCGGCACCCGCAGGTCACGGCCCGCGGTGCGGACGATCGTCCAGATGAAGAGGTAGAGGAAGACGAGGAACGCGAGCTTCAGCGCGAGCAGGACCTCCTGGAGGGCAGTCGACGCGAGCAGCACGGTCAGTCCGGCTCGATCGCGAAGGTCACCTCGGTCTCGCCGACCATGAACGTGTCGCCGGGCTCGAGCCGGGCACGCTGGACACGCCGGCCGCCGACGGCGATCCCGTTCGTGGAGCCCAGGTCGACGACCCAGTGCTCCAATCCCTCCTGGACGAGCTCCGCGTGGCGGCGCGAGACGCTCGGGTCGTCGATCGTGACGTCGCAGTCGCGGCCGCGCCCGAGCACGACCCGCCGCTTCGCGACCCGAAGGGTCTGCCCGCCCCACGAGAGCACGGCCGCGTCCGCCTCGACGCCGGGCTCCTCCTCGGGCGGGGAGTCCTCGACGGGCTGGGTGCCGGTGCGCGGCTTGTAGACCATCGTCGCGCCCGACTCGACCTGCTCGTCCGGCTCCTCCTCATCGCGGCTCCCGTGGCGGGGCTGCACCATCCGCGTCGCGATCCCGAAGTCGCCGACGCCGAGGTCGTCGTCGGTCTCGAGCACGACGCGCGGCGGCGTCAGCACGGCGTAGCGCTCCCGCTGCGCGTGCTCGGCGAGGTACTCCTCGAGCTCGGCGACGAGCGGGTTCTCGTAGCCCTCGAACTGCTCCCGGTCGCCCGACGAGAGGTAGACGGTGTATTCGTTCGGCACGTAGACCCGCGAGACCGAGACCGAGCGGTGGTCGTCCATCTCCTTCGCGAGCTTGCGTGCAAGCTCGACCGGCTGCACGTTCGTCCGGAAGGCGCGACCGAACACGCCCTCGAACAGCGCCTCGATCTTCTGCTCGATCGCCTTCAGCACCATGGATGCGTGCCTGACTGTACCCCGGGCGGCGGCTTCACCAACCGGCGGCCACTCAGGAGACGGGTCTCGCAGCCACGACGGCGGCGGTGACCCACGCGGCGGC
>DATFMW010000462.1:0-12135 GCA_035266765.1 Gaiellaceae bacterium
GAACGGCGTTCCCACGAGGCGGACGTCGCCGTCGATCGAGTACGGGACGCCGAGCGAGCCGAGCGCGGTCTCGAGCGGGTTCCGCCGGCGCTCGACGCTTGGGCAGACGATCCCGATCCGCTCCGGCGCGGTGCCGGCCCGCAGCAGCGCGAGCAGCTCCTCGCCGACGAGCTCGAGTGCCCCGCGCGTGCCGGCACCCTCGAAGAAGCGGACGGCGCCTTCGATCGCGGCCGGCGGCTGCGCCTCGTCGACGAAGAGCGCGCGCTCCAGGTGCGCGAGGGCCGGGTGGGCGACCTCGCCGTAGCGCGGCGGCAGCTCCTCGATCGCGCCGCCCGCGAGCCGCGCGAGGTCCTCGGCGGTACGCCGGAGCGACGCGAACGCGGGCCTGCCGGGCTCGTAGGGAAGCGAGACGACGACCTCGGTGCGTCCGGCGAGCGCTTCGAGCAGCGCCCACTCGGCCCCGGTCAGATCTTCGAAGCCGTACGCGAACACCGGCTCGCCGCCCCACGCGCCGAGGTCGGACGCGAGACGCTCGGCCGCGCGCCGACGCAGAAGGTCGCGGTCCCACCGCCCGAAACGGTCGAGCTCGGCGCGATACGCGGCGTAGAGAGAGGCCAGATCGCCGTCGAGATCGTCCGGATCGAGCAGGCCGGACTCGAGCTCGCCGAGCGCCTGCTGGAGCGACTCGGCGAAGCCTGCGAAGCGGGACGAGGCGGAAAGCCCGTTCAGGCTCGCGCCGGCCAGCGTACGCCGGACAAGCAGCGCGCGCTGGACCCGGGACAGCAGCGGGCGGGCGCCCTCCGCGCCGTAGGCGAGTCGCTCGAAGAGATCGTCGAACGTGCCGATCGTGCCGCCGAGGAGCGCGGGCCTGCGGCCGAGCAGCTCACGTTCGACCCGCTCGACGTCCGGACGGTTCGGCACGATCAGCACGGGCTCCCGTTCCAGCGAGTCCAGATAGCGGTCGAGCAGCTGCTCGACCTTGCCCGCGTTGGCAGGCCCCGCAATCAGCGAGAGCGACACCGCCTCATCGTAAAGCGGTGCCCTGATGTCTCCGCCGCTACCGCCAAAGCCGCGTCCGCAACGTGCGGGAAACGCGTCGGCTGAAGTGCGTGCGGGGGGCGGCTCACGCCGCCCCCCGCGCAAAGGCTGCGGCTAGGCCGTGGCGACGGCCTTCGGGCGCCGGCCACGCCGGGCGGCGGGCTGGCCCGGCATTCCGCCGGCGCACTCGTCGCACAGATCGGCCTGCTTCGCGCCGCGGCGGGC
The DNA here is from genome assembly GCA_035266765.1 of Gaiellaceae bacterium. Classification (GTDB taxonomy): domain Bacteria; phylum Actinomycetota; class Thermoleophilia; order Gaiellales; family Gaiellaceae; genus Palsa-739. The sequence continues at coordinate 1,264 of DATFMW010000462.1, forward strand.
ATCGGAATACGTGATCCGCATCACGGCACCGCGGCCATCGTCGACTTCCTTGCTGCACTTATCGCAAACGAGCACCGTCTTGCGTGCCACGTGTCCTCCTCTGTCAACTGTGTGATCAGACGAAATGGTACCGCAAATGCAGCACGAAAGCCGACATTAACCGTCACGACGTGAATACGCCAAGACCTGTCCCGTCAGGACGGGTCGCGTCCTCAGGTTCGCGCACCGCGCTATGTCGATCGACAACCTGGAAATGCTGCCGCCAGTCATGCTCTATCGTTCTCCGATACACATGTCGCTACGTGCTGACTGTTGACGACGCAAATGTGTACTCGCTGGCAGCAAAGGCAATTACGCCACGTGTATCGCTCACTCGCACGACCGCGATCCCACACCGGCGCGTGCCTGCAGGCTCCGCGGTACTATCAGCCGCCGGATGCGAGACGAGCACGCGATCGTCGTCCTCGAGGGCGACCAGACCGGCCAGGAGCTGCTGGAGGAGGCGCTCCGCGTCCTCGCGGCCGACGTGATCGGCCTCGAGCTCGACTTCCCGCGCTTCGACCTCTCGCTCGAGCACCGGCGCGCGACCTCGAACGGCGTCGTCTACGAGGCGGCGGCCGCAATTCGCGAGCGCGGCCTCGGGCTGAAGGGCGCCACGGTCACGCCCGAGGAGCGCGGCGACGTCGGCTCGCCGAACCGGATCCTGCGCGAGGAGATCGGCGGCAAGGTGATCGTCCGCACCGGCCGCCGGATCCCGGGCGTCGTCCCGGTCGGCGGCGTGTACTCGCCGATCTCGATCGTCCGGATGGCGGTCGGCGACGCGTACGGAGCGCAGGAATGGCGCGAGGGATCGGGCGACGACGAGGTCGCCTTCCGCACCGAGCGGATCGAGCGCCGCGTCTGTCACGCCGTCGCGGAATTCGCGTTCCTGCAGGCGGAGCGCACCGGTGCGAAGGTCTTCGGCGGCCCGAAATACACGGTCAGCCCGACGTACGAGGGAATGCTGAAGGAAGAGATGGATGCCGCGGCGGAACGGCACCCGGAGGTGCCGTACGAGCCGCAACTGATCGACGCGACGTTCGCGCTCCTGATCTCCTCGGCCGGCGAGCCGCTCGTGATTCCCGCGCTGAACCGCGACGGCGACATTCTCTCCGACCTCGTCCTGCCGCTCTTCGGCTCGATCGCCGGCTCCGAGTCCGTGGTCGTCGCGTTCGAGGGCGACGAGCTCGAGCCGACCGCGCTGCTCGCCGAGGCCGCGCACGGCACCGCGCCCGGGCTCGCCGGCAAGAACGTCGCCAACCCGATGGCGATGATCCTCGCCGGCGCGGCGCTCCTCTCGCACGCGGGGCCGGACGGCCTGCAGGCGGGCCGGGCGATCCGCGAGGCGTGCCTCGAGGCTGTCGCGCAGGGGGCACGCACCGCCGACCTCGGCGGCCACCTCGGCACGACGGAATTCACCGACGAGGTGATCGCACGCGTGCGCGCGAAGCTCGAGGTCTGGGCGTCGCTCTAGCGCGGCGTCTCCCAACGTTTCGCCTGAAACTGCCGTCCCGTGACGCCGCACTTTGCGGCCGCTCCGCGGCCGGTTTGGCCTGCGGCTTGCAGAGCTCTCGGCGGGCGCCGTCCGCTTCCGGCAGCGCGTCCCGGCCGCTGCCCTCCAGATCTACACCACGAGCATCCGGCCGCACAGCGGCCGCAACGTGCGGCCGCCCGCGGCGCGTGTTTCCGGTCGAACGGTGCGAGAGGCCGCACTAGCGCGAGTCAGGAAGCGACAGCGGACTGCCAGGTGTTCCACCCGGCCGCCCACACGTCGACGAAGGCCTCGACGACGCCCGGATCGAACTGGGTGTTGGCGCCGCGGACGATCTCGGCGAGGGCGTGCTCATGTGGGAGCGCGCACCGGTAGGGGCGTGGCGAGATCATCGCGTCGAAGGCGTCGGCGACCGCGAGCACGCGCGCCTCGACCGGGATTGCATGGCCGTGCAGGCCGGCCGGGTAGCCGCTGCCGTCCCAGCGTTCGTGGTGGAAGAGGACGTACGGGAGCGCGTGGCGCGCCCGGCGGAGCGGCAGCACGAGGGCGGCGCCCGCGCGCGGATGCCGACGGACCTCGGCGAGCTCGTCGAGCGTCAGCGGTCCCGGCTTGCCGAGCACCTCCTGCCGTACTTTCACCTTGCCGATGTCGTGGAGCGGCGCACCGAGCCGGAGCGACCGGATCCGCTCCCGGTCGAAGCCGAGCGCCACCGCCACCGGCTCTGCCAGGGCAGCCACCCGAGCGCCGTGTCCGTAGGTCTGGTCGCGCTCCTCGAGCGCGCGGGAGATCGCTACCAGCATGCCCGGGTTCGTTCCTCGCGGGCGCACCGATTCCTTGTCCCTACCTCCAGATGCCGACGATCGGCTGCGCAGTGCGCGACGCGCCGAGCCGCGGCAGCCGCCAGGCGTCCTCGATCGTGCGCAGCAGCCCGTAGTGGCTCGTCGGCCGGTCGAAGACGGCGCCGCGCCGGACGAGCGGCCCGAGCGCGAGCGCCTCGACGAGGCCGCCGCCGCCCACGTCGCTCGAGCCCTCGTCGAAGACGACGAAGACGACGCTGCGGGCGAGCGCGGGCTTGCCGAGGAGCGGCACGACGTGGGCGCGCAGCCAGGCGTCCCCGGTCGCGACGGAGCAGTCGTGCATGTCGTTGCAGAGGTCGGGGACGAGCAGGGCGAAGTCCGGGAGCCGCCGCCGGGCCACGTCGCGTGCGAGCTGCGTGAACGGCACGACGCGGTTCCGCCGTGCGGGTGAGGAGGCGACCGAGCGGAAGTACAGGAACGGGTCGTGCTTCTTCGCGTAGCGCCCCGCCGAGGCGCCCGTGTAGCCGGGGCCCGGCAGGCCCTCGGCGTACGTCTTCCACGTCCGCCCGGCGGCGGCGAGGGTGTCCGCGAGGCTGCGGCCGGAGACGACGCAGTCGGTGCAGTCGCTCGTGATGCCCTGTGTCGAGCCGGAGACGAGCGCGAGGTAGTTCGGCAGGCTCGGATGCGCGACGGCCTCGTAGCGCGTGAGGGAGGCGTAGCGCCGGGCGAGAGCGGCGAAGGTCGGGGCGTCCGGCCTGCCGGCGACCCGGTCGCGCTCCCGGTTCTCGAAGACGACGACGAGCACGTGCCGGAAGCGCGGGATCGCGCCGTGTGCCGGCGAGGTGGGCGGCGCAGGCGGCGGCGCGGCGGGCGAGGAGGCGGCGCACGCAGTGAGCGAAAGCGCGGCGCCGAGCGCGGCCGCAAGCCGGAGCGCCCGCATCAGAGCCCCCGTTCGATCCGCTTCTTGCCGAAGTGGACGGCGAGGAACCCGCCGGCGGTCACGACGGTGATCGCGATCGCCGCATAGACACCGTAACGGCTGATCGCGTCGGCCGCCGCTCGGCCCGAGTAGAACGCGAGCAGGCCGACGCCGGTCGCCCAGCAGATCCCGCCGGCCGCGTTCCAGAGGAGGAACCGCCACCACGGCATCCGGCCGAGGCCGGCGACCCAGGCGGCCGTGTAGCGGAGCACTGTGATGAAGCGGCCGAAGAACACGGTCTTGCCGCCGTGGCGGCTCATCAGGTGCTCGGAGACGGGCAGGACGCGCTCCGAGTAGCGGCGCAGCCAGCCCCACCGCTGGAAGAGGGCCCGCCCGAACAGCCGTCCGAGGAGCCAGTAGCCGAGGTTGTCGCCGACGATCGCGCCGGCCGCGGCGAGGCTGATCACCCAGCCGATCGAGTAGTGCCCCTCGGCGGCGAGCACCGCGAACGCGATCAGCGCCGTCTCGCCCGGCAGCGGGAACCCGAACGACTCGAGCATGACCACGACGAAGAGCAGCGGCAGCCCGTGCGAGAGGAAGAAGTGGGTCACTCGGGCGAGTGTAGGCGGCGGCTGCGGCTTCCTCCGGAACGCACTTGCGGGAAGTCACGTACGACGCCCTCCGATCCACTTCTCTAGAGTGGGGCCCGATGAACGTCGGGGTCGCGCGGGAAACGACGCAGGGCGAGCGCCGGGTGGCGCTTGTGCCCGAGACCGTCGGCAAGCTGATCGCTGCCGGCTTCGAGCTCGTGGTCGAGGCCGGCGCGGGCGCGGCCGCGTCCTTCCCCGACGCCGCGTACACCGACGCCGGCGCGACGCTCGGCGACCCGTGGGCCGCCGACGTCGTCGTCAAGGTGCGCAAGCCGTCGGCCGACGAGATCGCGAAGCTCCGCGACGGGCAGCTGCTGATCGGCTTCCTCGACCCGCTCGCCGACCGCGAGGGCGTCGAGGCGCTGGCGGGCCGCGGCGTCGTCGCGTTCGCGATGGAGTCGATCCCGCGCATCACGCGTGCGCAGTCGATGGACGCGCTCTCCTCGCAGGCGACCGTCGGCGGCTACAAGGCCGCGCTCATCGCCGCCGAGACGCTTCCCCGCTTCTTCCCGATGCTGATGACCGCAGCCGGCACCGTGGCGCCCGCGAAGGTGCTCGTGATCGGCGCCGGCGTCGCCGGGCTCCAGGCGCTCGCGACGGCGCGCCGCCTCGGCGCCGTCACCACCGGCTTCGACGTCCGCCCTGCGGTGCGCGAGCAGATCCAGAGTCTCGGCGCGAACTGGCTCGACCTCGGCGTCGGCGGCGCGGAAGCCGAGGGCGGCTACGCGCGCGAGCTGACGCCGGAGGAGATGAAGGCGCAGCAGGAGGCGCTCGAGGCGCGGATCTCCGACTTCGACGTCGTGATCACGACCGCCGCCGTGCCCGGTCGCGCCGCCCCGAAGATCATCCCCACCTCGGCGGTGCAGGCGATGCGGCCCGGTTCGGTGATCGTCGACCTCGCCGCCGAGACCGGCGGCAACTGCGAGCTGACCGTGCCCGGCGAGACCGTCGAGCGTGACGGCGTGACGCTCGTCGGGGTCACGAACCTCCCGAGCACGATGCCGTATCACGCCTCGACGCTCTACTCGCGCAACGTCCAGTCGCTGCTGCTGCTCCTGGCGCCCGAGGGCGGGCTGGCGCTCGACTGGTCGGACGAGATCACGGCGGGCGCGTGCGTCGCCGGCAAGCAGGAGGTCACCGAATGAGTCATGGGACGCTGCTCGTCTTCGAGGTGACCATCCTCGTGCTCGCGATCTTCCTCGGCTTCGAGGTGATCTCGAAGGTGCCGACGCTGCTGCACACGCCGCTGATGTCGGGCACGAACGCGATCCACGGGATCGTCGTCGTCGGCGCGATGCTCGTGCTCGGCCTCGGTCACAAGGGCCCGTTCACGTGGGTGATCGGCTTCCTCGCGGTCGTGCTCGGCTCCGCGAACGTCGTCGGCGGCTTCGTCGTCACCGACCGGATGCTCGAGATGTTCAAGAAGCGCGAGCCGGAGAAGCCGGCCGACGCGTCGCAGAACGGGAAGGGCGACGCGGCGTGACCTACAACGTCTCGAACCTGCTGTACCTGATCACGATCGTGACGTTCATCCTCGCGCTGCGCTACCTCTCGAACCCGGCGCACGCGCGGCGCGGCAACCAGATCGGCGCCGTCGGCATGCTGATCGCGATCGTCGTCACGTGGATCAAGACCGGCGGCACGAGTTGGTGGGCGCTCGCGCTCGGGATGCTGATCGGCGGTGGCTTCGGGGCCGTCGTCGCGCGTCGCGTGAAGATGACCGCGATGCCGCAGCTGGTGGCGCTGTTCAACGGCGTCGGCGGCGGCGCGGCGGCACTGATCGCGCTCGCGGAGCTGCACCGGATCCTGCCCGAGCCGGGTCGGCCCCAGCTCGACATCGGCATCGCGATCGCCCTCTCCGGGCTGATCGGCGCGATCTCGTTCGCCGGCTCGATGGTCGCCTTCGCGAAGCTCCAGGAGCTGATCAAGGGCCGCCCGATCACGTACACCGGCCAGAAGATCGTCAACCTCGTCGTGCTCGCCGCGCTCGTCGCGGTCGGCGTCACGCTCGTCGCCGGCGTCCAGGTCGAGTGGCTGCTCTGGATCGTCGTCGGCGGGGCCGCGATCTTCGGCGTCCTCTTCGTTCTGCCAATCGGCGGCGCCGACATGCCCGTCGTGATCTCGCTGCTGAATGCGTTCACCGGCCTCGCGGTCGCCGTCGGCGGCTTCGAGCTCCAGAACAACGTTCTGATCGTCAGCGGGATGCTCGTCGGCGCCTCCGGCACGCTGCTGACGATGCTGATGGGCAAGGCGATGAACCGCTCGATCGCGAACGTCCTCTTCGGCGCGTTCGGCCAGGTGAGCGAGTCGGCGGCCGCGGTGGCCGCGGGTGACGGTGGCGGCACGGTGCGGAGCGCGACCGCCGACGACGTCGCCGTGATGCTCGCGTACGCACACAAGGTCGTCTTCGTCCCCGGCTACGGGCTCGCGGTCGCACAGGCCCAGCACGACGTGCGCCAGCTCGCCGACCTGCTCGAGGCGAAGGGCGTCGAGATCACCTACGCGATCCATCCGGTCGCGGGCCGCATGCCCGGCCACATGAACGTGCTCCTGGCCGAGGCGAACGTCCCGTACCCACAGCTGAAGGAGATGGACGACGCGAACCCGGAGTTCTCGCGCACCGACGTCGCGGTCGTCGTGGGCGCGAACGACGTCGTCAACCCGGACGCGCGCAACAACCAGGGCAGCCCGATCTACGGCATGCCGATCCTGAACGTCGACGACTCGCAGGTGGTCGTCGTCCTGAAGCGCTCGATGAACCCCGGCTTCGCGGGCATCGAGAACCCGCTCTTCTACAACCCGAAGACGGTCATGCTCTTCGGGGACGCGAAGCAGTCGATCACCGAACTGATCCAGGACGTCAAGGCCCTCTAGCCGGGAGGGTTCGGCGCTCGGGAAAACCCCGCACCGGGATCGGCGCGGGCGCTGATGGGCCGCCGCGGCGCGCGGGCGAGGGTGTCCTCGACCCCGGCCATGGAGGCTCGCGATGAACGCGCTCGTCCTCTACGACTCGAAGTTCGGCAACACGGAGCAGATCGCCGAGGAGATCGCGCTCGCGCTCCAGGAGGAGGTGCCGACGCGGCTCGCCTCGGTCGACGAGATCGAGGACTACGGGCAGGCGCTCTGGGAAGTCGACCTGCTCGTCGTCGGCGGCCCGACGCACCGGCACGGCGTGAGCGACGGTGTGCGCACGGTCGTCGAGTGCCTCGATGTGGACGCCCTCGGCGGGCTGCTCACGGCGACCTTCGACACACGCCTGCGCGGTGCGAAGATCGTGACCGGGTCGGCCGCCGTCCGGGTCAGCCGGCTGCTGCGGCGCCGCGGCGCATGGGTGGTCGTCCCGCCCGCGAGCTTCATCGTCGACGGGCGCGAGGGCCCGCTGCACGACGGCGAGCGCGAGCATGCCCGCGCCTGGGCGCAGGAGGTGCTCTCGGCCGTCGGCGTCCGTGCCCGCACCGCGCACGAGTCCGTAGCCGGGTAGCAGGCAAGCGGGCCTCTGGCGATCCACGGGTGTCCGGCGCGGACAGGTGTGGGCGAGATTCCACGCTCCCGTGACGAAGCCGCGAACGAGACGTCACCGGTATCCCGGTAGGCTCGAAAGCGAGGGCGGAGGGACCGCGGCCCCGCCCTGGGTGGGGGTGTGGGCGGAGCCGGAGGACATGTCCGCGACGGACAGGTCAGGACGGGCGGGGGTGCGGCTCAGGGGGTGCGGCGGCGGAGCGTCGCGGCGCCGAGGGCGAGCGCGAGCGCGATGCAGCCGCACACGATCACGACGTCGAGAGCGAACCGGCCGTCGAGCGTGTTCGACGCGGTGTGCGCCAGCGCCTCGTACGCGTAGGTCAGCGGGAACGCGTCCGACAGCGCGCGCAGCCAGCCCGCCATCGCGTCGCGCGGGACGAACAGGCCGCAGAGCAGGATCTGCGGGAAGACGACGGCGGGCATGAACTGCACGGCCTGGAACTCCGTCTGCGCGAACGCGCTGACGAAGAGCCCGAGCGCGGTGCCGAGCACCGCATTCGCGACCGCGAGCGCGACCACGACGGACCGCGGCCCGGCCACCTCGAGCCCGAGGAGCCCGAACGTCAGCGTCGAGACGACGGCGGCCTGCAGGACCGCGAGCGCGCCGAACGCGATCCCGTAGCCGGCGAGCAGGTCGAGCTTCCCGAGCGGCAGCGTCATCAGCCGCTCCAGCGTCCCCGACGTGCGCTCGCGCAGCATCGTGATCGACGTGACGAGGAACATCGTCACGAACGGGAAGAGGCCGAGCAGCGGCGCACCGACGTTCTGGAAGACGAGCGAGCGCCCGTGGAAGATCTGCTCGAGCAGCGCCTCCAGGACACATGGGACGCCGACGATCAGCGCGAGCGTCCGCGGGTCGCGCCGGAGCTGCGACAGCACCCGAATCGCGACCGCACCGGTGACGCGGACGCTCACTCCGCCGCCTCCCCGCGGATCAGCCGCAGGAACGCCTCGTCGAGCTGCGCCGCACCCGTCCGCTCCCGCAGCGCCGCCGGCGTCGCGGACGCGAGCAGCCGCCCTTCGCGGATGAGCAGCAGCGAGTCGCACCGGTCGGCCTCGTCCATCACGTGGCTCGACACGAGCAGGGTCGCTCCCGCCTGGGCGAGCTCGTGGAAGAGCGCCCAGAGGTCGGCGCGCAGCACCGGGTCGAGCCCCACCGTGGGCTCGTCGAGGACGAGCAGCTCGGGCTCGCCGAGGAGTGCGGTTGCGAGCGACACCCGGGCGTGCTGCCCGCCGGAGAGCCGCGAGACGACCCGGTCGGCGACGTCCGTGAGCGCGACCTGCCCGATCGCGCGCTCGACCGCTCCGGACGGAGCGTCGAGCACGCGCGCGAAGAAGCGAAGGTTCTCGCGCACCGTCAGGTCGTCGTACACCGACGGTGCCTGCGTCATGTAGCCGACCCGCGCCCGCAGCTGCCGCGATCCGGCGGGGCTGCCGAGCACGTCGACCCGTCCGCCGGCGACCCTCTGGACACCGACGACGGCGCGGATGAACGTCGACTTGCCGCTCCCGCTCGGGCCGAGCAGGCCGGTGACCGAGCCGCGGGCGACCGTGCACGAGAGCCCCGGAAGCACGACCGTGTCGCCGCGGACGACGCGAAGCTCGCCGCTGACGATCGCGTCCACTATAATTCCTCACACGATGAATTCAGCACGCGCCGAATATCGCATGCGCTCGAGCCGGCGTCAAGCGTGAAGCGCACGGGTCGTCGCCGCGGAGCACCGGACACGCGCGCCGCGATCCTCACCGCGGCAGCCCGGCGGTTCGCCGCCGCCGGCTACGACCAGGCCTCGCTGCGCGCGATCGCCGCCGACGCGGGCGTCGACCAGAAGCTGATCTCGCACTACTTCGGGTCGAAGCAGCAGCTGTTCGTCGCGGCGATCGGGCTGCCGCTCAACCCGGCGGACATCCTCCCCGCCGTGCTCGCGGGCGGGCGCGAAGGGCTTGCCGAACGGCTCGGCGACGTGCTCACAGCGCTGCTCGAGCAGCCGGACGTGCACCAGCGGCTCACGGGCGTCGTCCGCGGCGCGGCGAGCAACCCCGAGGTGGCACGGATGCTGCGCGAGTTCCTCACGCGCGAGGTCTTCGTTCCGGTCGCGGCGTCACTCGGCGCAGACGAGCCGCTCCTGCGCGCGAACCTCGTCGGCGCGCAGGTGGTCGGCCTCCTGATGGCGCGCTACGTCGTCGCAGTCGAGCCGCTCGCCTCGACGCCGGCGCCGGTCGTGGCCGCAGCCGTCGCACCGGCGCTCGAGCGCTACCTTGTCGGGTCGCTCGCCGGTCAGTCGTAGCGGAACGCGGCGCCCGAGAGGATCTCGCCCAGAAGCACGCGCGACGCGTCGGAGAGCGGCAGCGCGTCGAGCTCCGCCGGCTGATACCAGCCGACCGCATCCACCTCGTCATCGCCCGGCGCCGGCTCGCCCTCGAGGATCCGGCACTCGAGGATCGTCACGACCCACGCCGACTCGTCGCCGTTCGGGTAGCAGATCCGGTACTCGGGCCCGCCGTAGACGCCGACGAGCCGCACCGGCTCGACGGGCACGGTGAGCTCCTCGCGGCACTCGCGCCGGACGGCCTGCGCGGGCGACTCCCCCGGCTCGACGCCGCCGCCTGGGAGCAGCCAGCGGCCCGAGTGGTTGCGAACGAGCAGGATCCGCCCTTCCCCGTCCCGGATCAGCGCGTGCGCGGACGGCATGAACAGGAGATCGTTCCCGACCTTCTCCCGCAGCCCGCGCACGTAGTCCGACATGCCCACAGGCACGACGCTACTAGTCTTGGCAGTCGTGGTGCCGCTCTTCACAGCCGAGCACGTCTACGCTGCCGTGGCGCCGGAACGCGCCGTCGACGCCGTCCGCGATGCGTTCGTCGCCTATGCGCGCGGCGAGTGGACGATGCCGCCGAAGGTCTACGTCCCCGCGTACCCGGCCGGCGACTTCCGCGCGATGCCCGCACTCGGAGGCGGCTACGCGCTCCTGAAGTGGGTGACCTCGTTCCCCGGCAACCCGGCGCACGGACTGCCGACGGTCGCCGGTCTCGTGCTCGTCTCCTCTGCGGCGGACGGACGGCTCGTCGCGCTGCTCGACGCGGGAGCGGTGACCGCCGTGCGCACGGGTGCCGCGGCCGTGCTCGCCGCCGCGACGCTGGGGCGTCCTGACGCGGCGACGGCGGCCGTCGTCGGCGCCGGCGTGAACGGCGAGGCGGCGGCGCGCACGTTCGCCGCGCACGGCCGCGAGCCGCTCGTCTGGGACATCGACGCGACGCGAGCTGCAGCGGTGGCCGAGCGGGTCGGCGGCCACGTCGCCGCGAGCCGCGAGGAGGCACTCGGGGCCGACCTCGTCGCCACGGTGACACCCGGCCGCGAGGTGTTGTTCCCGGCGGGCTCGCTGCGGCCCGGGCAGCACGTGAGCCTCATGGGCGCCGACGGCCCCGGCAAGGCGGAGATCGCCGTCGCCGAGCTCG
>DATFMW010000463.1:0-2221 GCA_035266765.1 Gaiellaceae bacterium
AACCGCGGCGTTCTCGTGACACAGGCCGCTACCGTCGCGCGCGGTGCCTGGCACCTTGGTGACGAAACCGTCACGAGGCCGCTTTCCATGCGGGTGCATCGTCACGAAAGCGTCACGTGCCCGCGGCGTGGTGCCAGGCACCGGAGTGACGAGAGCGTGACGCGTTTCCGGTGTCAGGCGTAGCTGAGCTCGCGTAGCAGGGGCCCCGCCTCGGCCACGACATCGGCGAGTTGCTCCGGGCTCAGGTCGCGGCGCCAGCGGCCGACCGAGCTGCTCCTGAAGCCGGCGAGCGCGGCGAGGAGCGGGGCCGGTGCGGAGCCAAGGAACGCAGCGAGCCGCTCGGCCGCGCTGTCCGGGCTTGCGGCGAGCGACTCGTAGCGCAGCTCGAGCGTCCGCTCCGGCGCGGCCGCGCGTGCCGCCTCGACGTAGCGCCGCCAGGCCCACGCGGCCCGGCGCGCGTCGCTCGCCTGCGCGAACTCCGCGTGCCGCTCCGACTCGACCCAAAAGCGCGCCTGCGCCCCGTACGCGAGTCCCGCGTCGTCGGTGCCGTCCCTCCCGCCGCTCAGCCAGCCGCGCTCCAGCAGCGAGCACACGACGTCACGGCCGTCCCGCAGCGAGTGCACCGCGAGCGCCTCCGGATACGCGGCAAGCGCCGCACCGAGAACGTGCACGGTCTCGGGCGTCTGCTCGACGCCGCGCAACCCGCCCGCGAGCCCGAGCCGGCGCACCCGCTCGAGCACCCGCCGCAGCTCGCGCGCCGTCTCCGCCTGTGGCCGGTCGAAGACCTCCGGAAGCGTCGCCTTCCACGGCGTCACCTCGCCCAGGTCGACGAACCCCGGCTGCGAGCCGAGCGCGCCGCCGAGGAACGTCGTCCCCGACCGCGGGCAGCCGACCACGAAGACGAGGCGCTCCTCGCGTCCCAGTCGCGGCTGCCGGACGGCGCGCCGGGCGACACGCACGCTCGCCGCACCGTAGGCCCGCAGCACTACATCGCCTCCGGCAGGTTGTCCGGGACGAGCCCGAGCCCCTGCCGGAGCGTCTCGATCAGATCCTGTGCGTCCCGGAGCAGCTCCACGAGCGGCTCCAGCTCCGCGCGGGGCACCTCGATCGTCACACGCACCGGCGACCGGGCCGAGGACGAGAGCGCGAGCGTCTCCTCCTCGCCGCGGACGAGCGCCGTCAGGTCGAGATACTCGTCGCGCCCGAGCCGCGCGCCCGGCTCGAACCGCTCCTGCGCCAGCTCGAGCCGCTGCGCGAGCACCGCCGGGTAGTGGCCCGGGACGCTCACCGTCGCCTCGCCGCCGCGCAGGCCGAGCACGGCGCTCCAGCGCGGGTACCCGTCCTCGCGCCGCTCGTGCCGCAGCACCGCAACGGACACGGACTCGGTCTCACCGATCGGATACCGCTCCTCCACCGGGCCAGCGTATCGGCCTGAAACCGCTAACTGTCCGACCAAACAAGCGTCTAGAGCAGTGGGGCTATACTGACCCGCCTCATGGCCAACGAAACCATCAACGACCCAAGGCTCGAGGAAGGCGTCTGGACGACAGGTCCGGACGGCGAGCTGATCCCGGACTACGAGTCGACCTTCCCGACGATCAACGAAGGGGAAGTCGTCAACGGCACCGTCGTCCGCGTGGACAAGGACGAGGTGCTCGTCGACATCGGCTACAAGTCCGAGGGTGTGATCCCCGTCTCCGAGCTGTCGATCCGGCGCTCGGTGAACCCGGCGGACGAAGTTGCGCTCGGCGACGAGATCGCCGCGCTCGTGATGACGAAGGAGGACGCCGAAGGGCGTCTCATCCTCTCGAAGAAGCGCGCCCGCTTCGAGATCGCCTGGAAGGCGATCGAAGGCGCCCACGAGCAGGCCGAGCCCGTCACGGGCCGCGTGATCGAGGTCGTCAAGGGCGGCCTCATCCTCGACCTCGGCGTGCGCGGCTTTCTGCCCGCATCGCTCGTCGACATCCGCCGCGTCCAGGACCTCGACGAGTTCCTGGGCCAGGAGCTTCGCTGCAAGGTGATCGAGCTCAACCGCTCGCGCAACAACGTCGTGCTGTCGCGCCGCGCCGTCCTCGAGGACGAGCGCAAGGAGATGCGCCAGGCGATCCTCGACCGGCTCAACCCCGGCGACGTCGTCGAGGGCACGATCTCGAACATCGTCGACTTCGGCGCGTTCGTCGACCTCGACGGCATGGACGGCCTGATCCACATCTCGGAGCTG
>DATFMW010000464.1:0-4093 GCA_035266765.1 Gaiellaceae bacterium
GTCTGCGGCGCCCGCTTCGGGGGCGGCCACAGCGTCCAGCCAGTACCGCATCTGGGCCCTCTTTCCCGGTCTCGGGGTCGGTTCGGCGGCAGCCTACCTGTGCGATACGAGTTGCGGACTTCCGCGGTCCGGCTTACGATCAGCCACCCGACTGCGGCGTGTGCGGCCATCGGCCGTGGCAAACCAACGGGTGCCGCAGGCGTCTAAGCCGGGTGTATTCCCCGCGAAGGAGGAGAAGTGTCGAATCTCAGGAGGGTCGGGCTGATCGCGTCGGCGGCCGCGCTGGTTGCACTGGCGATGGCCACCGCCGCCTTGGCGCGGCCCGGCACGGTGGCGTCGGCGTCGGCGTCGACGATCCCGTGCGGCAAGGCTGTCTCGATCGGAATGATGGCGCCCATCACCGGGCCTGCTGCTTCGATCGGCGACGACCAGCTGCACTGGGCGCAGTTCTACGTCACGATCTGGAACAACCATCACAAGAAGAGGGGCATCAAGCTGAACCTCGTTCAGGGTGACACGCAGCTCGACCCGTCGAAGGGTTCGACGGTCGCGCAGCAGTTCGCCTCGAACTCGCAGATCATGGGCGTGGTCGGGCCGGCGAGCTCGTCCGTCGTCGAGGCCGTGGCCCCGATCCTGAAGAAGGCGGGCCTCGCGTTCGCGTCCGGTTCGGCCACCCGCGTGTCACTCACGGGCGGCTCGCTCCGCGGCTACTTCTTCCGCGACGTCCCGAACGACGGCGTTCAGGGCCCGACCGACGCGAGCTACATGATGTCGACGCTCGGCGTGAAAGCCGGCGACTCGGTGATGGTCGTGGACGACCAGGAGTCGTACTCGACCGGCCTCGCCGACATCGTCGAGAAGTCGCTGAAGGCGAAGGGCGTCAAGGTCGACCGCGAGTCGGTCAGCCAGAAGGCGACCGACTTCTCGTCGCTCGTCGCGAAGGTGACCGGGTCGACGAGGGTCGTCTTCCTGCCGTTCCAGCTCGCCTCGCAGGCGCAGCTCTTCGCGCAGCAGATGAAGGCGCTCGGCAAGACGGCCCCCGTCTTCGGCTCGGACGGCACGTTCGACTCGTCGACGTTCAACGTGCCGGGCTCGTACGTGTCGTTCTTCGCGCCCGACGTGACCACGATCGCGGCCGACAGGGGCCTCGTGAAGAGCTACCACCTGAAGTACCCGGGCGGCACGACGCCGTTCGGCGCTCCGAACTTCGTGCTGGCACAGATGTACTCCGCTGCGATCACCAAGTCGTGCAAGGACGGCAGGATCAGCCGGGCCGAGGTTCGCAAGAACCTCGCCACGGTGTCCTTGAAGCGGACGATCCTCGGTCAGCCGATCGCGTTCGACAAGAACGGGGATGTCGCCGGAGCGGCGTTCCACATCTTCAAGATCCAGAGCAACGGTTCCTACAAGACCGTCAAGTAGCTCGGTAGCGACCGTCTCGCGGGGCGCGGCCGTCCGTCGGCCGCGCCCCGCGGCTTTTCCGCATCGCCGATGAACTGGAACCTCTTTCTCACGGAGCTGGTCTCGGGTGTCACGCACGGGAGCGTCTACGCGCTCATCGCGCTCGGCTACTCCATGGTCTACGGGATCCTCAAGCTTCTGAACTTCGCGCACGGCGACGTGTACATGGTCGGCGCGTTCATCGGCTACGGGCTGATCACCGTGTTCGGAGGGCCGACGGCGCTGACCGTCAACGTCGTCCTCATGCTCGTCCTCATGTTCCTGGCCGCCATGCTCGGCGGCGGCCTCCTCGGCGTGATGATCGAGCGGTTCGCGTACCGGCGGCTGCGCAACGCCCCGCGGATCGCGCCGCTGATCACCGCGCTCGGCGTCTCGTTCTTCCTCGAGAACGCGGCGCTCCTCGTCCTCGGGGCGCAGTACCAGAGCTACAACAGCTTCAGCTGGAAGAACTCGCCGATTGCGCTCAGCGGCTTCATGCTGCCGGCCGGCGCGCGCATCAGCTACGCCCAGGTCGTCGTCGTCGTGGGCGCGATCGTGCTCATGATCGTGCTGACGCTCTTCGTGCAGCGGACACAGACCGGCAAGGCGATGCGCGCCACCTCGTTCGACCGTGAGGCGGCGGCGATGATGGGCATCGACGTCGACCGGGTGATCGTCGTCACGTTCTTCATCGGCTCCGCGCTCGCCGGCGCCGCCGGTGTCTTCAACGGGATCGCCTACCAGCAGATCTGGCCGTACATGGGCTTTCAGGCGGGTCTCTTTGCGTTCATCGCCGCAGTTGTCGGCGGGATCGGGAACCTGCCGGGCTCGGTGCTCGGCGGGCTCGTGATCGGGCTCGCGCAGTCGTTCTCGATCGGCTACATCTCGTCGACGTTCAGCGACGCGATCGTGTTCGCGATCCTGATCACCGTGCTGATCGTCCGGCCGAGCGGGCTGCTCGGCCGCGCGGCGGTGCAGAAGGTATGAGCGGGCGCGACTCCGAGACCCCGCCCGTTCCGGCCGGTCCGGACGACGCGTCGAAGCCGCAGATCGGCGCCGACGAGTGGGTCGCCTCGCACGAGGGCCGGCGCCAGCTCGGCGGCCGGCTCCAGCGCGAGCTCGGGCGCGTGCCGCGGCCGACCTTCTATCTCGGGTTCGCGATCGTGGCCGCGATCCTCCCGGTCGCCACGAGCGACGACTACATCGTCCGGGTCGGCTTCGACACGTTGCTGTACATGCTGCTCGCGCTGGGGCTGAACATCGTCGTCGGCTATGCGGGCCTGCTCGACCTCGGCTACGTCGCCTTCTACGGCTTCGGCGCCTACGGCTACGCGATGCTCGCGTCGCCGAAGTTCGGGATCCACTGGAGCACGCTCGCCGTCGTCCCCGTCGTCGTGCTCGCGACCGCGGTCCTCGGCTTCCTCGTCGCCCTGCCGTCGCGGCGGCTCGTCGGCGACTACCTCGCGATCGTCACGCTCTTCTTCGGGCAGCTGTTCGTAACCGTCTACCAGAACGGGCAGGCGATGACCCTGCTCGGCTTCAGCCGCCAGTACGACGTCACGGGCGGCCCGAACGGGATCCCGAACGTCGACCCGTTCAACGCGTTCGGCTCCTCGATCCCGTCGCTGCGGGGCTACTACTACACGGCGCTGATCATCTTCCTCGTTGCGCTCACGGCGGTGTACCTCGTCGACGCGTCGCGGACGGGCCGCGGCTGGCGCTCGCTGCGCGAGGACTCGCTCGCCGCCGAGCTGATGGGCATGCCGGTCAACCGGCTGAAGCTGCTCGCGTTCGCGTTCGGCGCGGCGATCGCCGGCCTTGCCGGGACGCTGTTCGCGGCGCTCAACACCGCCGTGTTCGCGCCCGACTTCGACACGCCGACGCTGATCATCGTCTACTCGATGCTGATCCTCGGCGGCGCCGGGAGCCTCGGGGGCGTGATCCTCGGCGCGCTCGTCGTCAACGTCTCCCTCGAGGTGCTGCGGACGCCGAATCATGCGAGCTGGATCTTCTACGGGCTGCTCGTCGTCACGCTCGTCGCGAAGCTGCGCCCGTGGCGCTGGCTCGCCGGCGTGATCGCCGGCACCGCCGCGCTCGGCTTCGCGGTGCACGCGGCCGCGTCGGCCTGGTGGCCGCGCGGCGTCCACGGTGTGCCGGCGGTGAGCGGCACGCTCGGGAACGCGCTCCGGCACTGGGTGCTGCTGCCGACCGATCCGAGGCAGATCGGCAACATCGCGTTCGTGATCCTCGTGCTCGTCGTGCTCTGGCTGACGACGCTGCACGGCTGGGTGCAGAAGGTGGCGCTTGCGCCCACGCTCTATCTGGCGGCGTTCGTCTGGGAGAACAGGCTCGTCGTCGAGCCGAGTGTCACGCGGTTGATCCTCGTCGGCGTGATCCTCATCGTCCTCATGAACGCGCGGCCGCAGGGGCTCCTCGGCAGCGCGCGCGTGGAGATCATATGAGCGTAGGCTCGACGGAGCTCATCAAGGAGCGGAGGCGCCGGCTTTGCCGGCGCTGGAGCGGGGACTGATGGCGAAGCTCCTCGAGCTCCAGGGGATCTCCAAGCGGTTCGGCGGCCTGACCGTGATCGATGCGCTCGACCTGCACGTGGACGAGGGCGAGATCGTGAGTGTGATCGGCCCGAACGGCGCCG
>DATFMW010000465.1:0-2238 GCA_035266765.1 Gaiellaceae bacterium
GTTCTCGATCGAGTGGAACGCGAGCAGCCGCTTCAGGTCGTGCTGGAAGAGCGCGTAGACGACGCCGCCGACCGACGAGAGGGCGCCGAGCGCGAGCACGAGCACGCCGAGCCACACGGGCACGACGCCGAGCCAGTCGACGAGCACGCGCACGAGCCCGTAGACGGCGACCTTGATCATCACGCCGCTCATCAGCGCCGACACCGGCGCGGGCGCGATCGGGTGCGCGCGCGGCAGCCAGCTGTGGAGCGGCATCAGGCCCGCCTTCGCACCCATCCCGAGGACCGCTGCGAGGGCGATCGCGACCTGGATCCCGGAGCCGGGCGCGAGCGCGGCCGTGCCGTCGAGCGCGCCCGCGTGCGCTGCGAGCAGGACGGCGACCCAGGTGCCGGCCCCGGCGAGATGGGTGACGGCGACGTAGACGAAGACGCTGCGCCGCGCGCTCCGGTCGGAGCGGCGCACGAGGATCGTCGCCGCGGGCAGCAGCGTCATCAGCTCCCAGCCGGCGAGGAACGTGAGCGGGTCGCGGGCACAGAGCACCTCCGCGAGCGTGAGCACGAACGCGCCGGTGAGGACGCCGAGCGTCCGGCCGCGCGGCCCCGGGTCGAGGTAGCGCGACGCGAAGACGAGCGCGGGCGCCGCGACGACGCCGAGCGTCGCGAGGAAGAAGCCGGTGAGCCCGTCGACGCCGAAGCGCGGCTCGAACGCGCCCGTGAACCCGGAGCCGATCGTCGTCCCCGCCGCGAGCGCCCAGAAGCCGGCGGCGGTGAAGAGCGCCGCGCCCGCGGCCTGCACCGCGAGCGCGCGGCGGAGCGGAAGCGGTGTCGCGGCGGCCACGGTGCCGAGCCCGGTCACGCCGGCGGCGGCGAGCAGGAGGGCGGTCGTCACTCCGCTTCGAGCTCGTGCAGGAGGGACTGCTGCGTCTCGAGCCGCCGGGCGATGATCTCCCGCGCGACCGCGAGCAGGTCGAAGACGCGCTCGTCGGAGACGGAGTAGTAGACGCTCGTCCCCTCCCGGCGAGACGTCACGAAGCCGATGCGGCGGAGCGCCGCGAGGTGCTGCGAGGTGCCGCTCGAATCGAGCTCGAGCTCCGCCTGGAGCGACCCGACCGAGCGCTCGCCGTCACGGAGCAGCTCGAGGATCCGCACCCGTGCCGGGTGCCCGAGGACGCGGAACGTGCTCGCCTTCACCTCGTGGACGGGGCGCGCATTGTGCGGCATTCCCAAACCTTACACGTTTCGAAGAAACGGAGAGAATGTGTGCAGTCGTGTGTGCGCAGCGCTGTTTCCTCCGTCGCGAGCACGTCGACGGGGACGCGGGGCGAGCAGGCCGGTGAAAAGGACGGCCGCCCGACGGCGCAAAGCCGTCGAGCGGCCGCTGTCGCGAGCGCGTTGCCGCGCTCTCCCCTGGTCGTGCCGCAGAGTGTGTCGATTCTGCACCGGGGCGGAGCGCGATGCAATACGTATGAATGCGAACAGCGCCTCGCCGGTGGCTCAGGAGGCCTCGGCCGCGTCGTGCCGGCCGCCGGAACGCCGAAGACGCGGCCGATTCCGGCGGCGACGAGCAGGTCGGCGAGCGGCAGGCCGGTGTGACGGCGAGTGGTTGTCAGTTGCAGTGACGCCGGTCGAGGCGACATGATCGGCGAGTCCATGGGGTCGGGTCCTTTGTATCTGCACCGGCTGACGCAGCCGGACGCCGCTCGGGCGCTCGCGGAGACGCGAACGGCGATCGTCGTCGTCGGCAGCGTCGAGCAGCACGGGCCGCACCTGCCGCTCGGCACGGACGCAGTCGCCGCGCTCGCCGTCGCCGACCGGGTCTCGGAGCGGACGGGCGCGCCGGTGCTCCTGCTCTCGCTTCTCGGTGTCGCGCCGTACCACGCCGCCTGGGCCGGGAGCCTGACGCTGCGGCCGGCGACGCTGATCGCCCTCTTCGTCGACGCCTGCCGCGGTCTCGCCGCCGGCGGCGCGGAGCGGATCCTCGTCGTCAACTGGCACGAGGGGAACACGCCGACGCTCCGGCTCGCCGCCGAGGACGCGCAGCGCGAGTCGAGCGTCCGGGTCGCGATCGCCGAGACGCACGTGATCGCGAACTCGCTGCACCCGGACGAGATGGAGTTCACGCACGCCGGCGCGATGGAGACCGCGGGCGTGCTCGCGTACGACCCGTCGCTCGTCCACGTCGACCGGGCGGCCGAGGCGACCCCCGACGAGGTCGGCGGCCCCGGGCACGACCTCTTCC
>DATFMW010000466.1:0-2985 GCA_035266765.1 Gaiellaceae bacterium
CGGGCGTCGGCCACGTGCCCGAGGACAGGATGGGCACGGGCGTCGCGCCGAGCCTCAGCGTCGCCTCCAACGTCGTGCTCAAGGCGTACCGCGAGCCGCACGTCCGCCGCGGGCCGCTGCTCCGCTTCGCGGCGATCCGCGAGCGGGCCGAGCAGCTGATCCACCGCTACGACGTGAAGGCGCCGGGCCCGCAAGTGCCGGCGCGCCAGCTCTCCGGCGGGAACCTGCAGAAGGTCGTCCTCGGCCGCGAGTTCACCGGCCGGCCGCGGGTGCTCGTCGCCGCGTCGCCGACGCGCGGCCTCGACGTCGCCGCCACCGACGCCGTCCACCGCTACCTGCGCGAAGGGGCGGCCGAGGGGATGGGGATCCTGCTGATCGGCGAGGACCTCGACGAGATCCTCGCGCTCGCCGACCGGATCGTCGTCATCTACGAGGGGCGGCTCGTCGGCGAGCTCGACGCGGCGACGGCGACGCGCGAGGAGGTCGGTCTCTTGATGGCCGGCGGCACGTGAGCTTCCCGCTGCGGATCGAGCGGCGGCTGCGGCAGCCGTGGTGGCTGTCGGCGGCCGTGCCCGCCGGCTCGCTCGTCGTCGCGTTCTGCGTGATCGCGCTCGTGCTCCTGGCCACCCACCATCCCGTGGGGCACACGTTCACGCGGCTGCTCGACTCCGCCTTCGGCAGCCGCCGCTCGCTCGAGTCGACGTTCGTCTCCGGGACGCCGCTCGCGTTCACCGGTCTCTGCGCGGCGGTCGCGTTCCGCATGAACCTCTTCAACATCGGCGGCGAGGGCCAGCTCTACGCGGGCGCGGTCACCGGCGCCGGGGCGGCGCTCGTGCTCGGCGGCGTCCCCGGTCCGGTCTCGATCGCCGCGATGATCCTCGCCGGCGCGGCGGGCGGGGCGCTCTTCGCGCTCATCCCGGGCCTGCTGCGGGCGTTCTTCTCGACGAACGAGATCATCGTCTCGCTGATGCTCAACTACGTCGCGGCGCTCGTCCTCGACTATCTGATCTTCGACTCGCTCTCGTACTGGCGCGACACCTCGACCCCGGACGCGCGCGTCTTCCCGCAGGGCAAGATGCTGCCCGCCGCGGCGACGTGGCCCGGGCTCCACGTCGGCCTCGTCGTCCCGCTCGGCTTCCTCGTCGCGATCGCGATCGCGACGATCGTCCACGTCCTCTACGCGCGGACGCGCTTCGGCTTCGAGGTGCGCGTGATCGGCGACTCGCCGCGTGCCGCCGCCTATGCGGGGATGCGGACGCGACGCAAGATCCTCGCCGTGATGGCGCTCTCGGGCGCGATCGCCGGCGTCGGCGGCGCGAGCCAGGACGGCGACTTCCGCCACGTGCTCGACCCGAAGGGGCTGACGCAGGCCGGCTACGGCTACACGGGGATCGTGATCGCGGCGCTCGCGCGCTACAACCCGGTCGCCGTCTGCGCGATCGCGTTCCTGCTCGGCGGGCTCCAGAACGCGGGCTACACGCTTCAGGGTGCGGACTTCCCGTCGGGCCTCGTCGGCGTGATGCAGGGGCTGATCCTCTTCTGCGTGCTCGGCGCCGAGCTCCTGGTGCGCTACCGCGTGCGCGTCGACCGGCCCTCGCACCGGCCCGGCCCGGCTGCGCCTGCGGAGGCGGACGCGTCGTGAACAGCTCGATCCTCGTCGTCGTGCTCGCGTCGGCGGTCACGTACGGGACGCCGCTCGTCTACGCGGCGCTCGGCGAGTTGCTCGCGGAGCGCTCGGGTGTGTTGAACCTCGGTGTCGAGGGGATGATGCTCGTCGGCGCGGTGATGGGCTTCTGGGCCGTGCAGCACGTGCCCGGCTCGGGGCCGCTCGCGCTCGTCGTCGCCGTCGGGGTGGCCGCGCTCGCGGGCACGGTGATGGCGCTGATCCACGCGTTCCTCGTGATCACGCTGCGGGCGAGCCAGATCGTCTCCGGGCTCGCGCTGACGATCTTCGCCGGCGCGGGCGGGCTCTCGGCCTACCTCGGCAACGACCTCTCGCTCGCGGGCGCGCCGGCGAGCCACCAGTTCAACGCGTTCCTGCCCTCGGGCCTGCGCACGGCGCCCGTCGTCGGGCCGATCCTGTTCGACCAGACCGCCCTCGTCTACGTGTCGTGGGTGGCCGTCGCGCTCGCGATGTTCTACCTCGGTCGGACGCGGCTCGGGCTGAATGTCCGCGCCGTCGGCGAGTCGCCTGCCGCGGCCGACGTGATGGGCATCAACGTGACCGCGTACCGGTACGCGCACACGCTCGCCGGCGGCGCGCTCGCGGGCGTCGGCGGCGCCGCGTTCTCGCTCGCGATCACGCCGCAGTGGGTCGACGGCCTGACCCAGGGGGCGGGTTGGATCGCGATCGCGCTCGTCATCTTCGCGTTCTGGCGGCCGGGCCTCGTCCTGCTCGGCGCGTACTTCTTCGGCGCCTTCTCGGGCCTGCCGTTCACGCTCCAGGCGCGCGGGGTGACGATCGCGCCGGAGCTCTTCCAGGCGCTGCCGTACGTGATGACGGTGCTCGCGCTCGTGCTCGTCTCCTCGGCGGGCGCGCGCCGGCGGCTCGGCGCCCCGAGCGGGCTCGGCGTCGCGTACGTGCGCGAGGAACGCTAGGAGCCCGAGCGAGCGTGCCTGGCCGGGAGGAGCGAGCCGAGCGTGGTGAGGTAGCGTCGGTCGTGGAAGAGCTTCGCGGTGAGCGTCTCCCGGGGGACGAGCGCCCAGCAGGCGACGGCGATCGCGGCGCCGGCGAGCGGCCCGAGCACGTACACCCAGTAGTCGCGCCAGTTGCCCGCGACGAGGGCGGGGCCCAGGCTGCGGGCGGGATTGAGGCTGGTGCCGGTGAAGGGGGCTCCCTGCCAGACGAGGAGCGCGACGACGACCCACACTGCGAGCGGCGTCCAGGGCGCCGTGCGGGTCGAGGAGACGAACAGGAAGATCGTGAGCACGAGGATCGCCGTCATCAGCGCCTCCACGCCGGCTGTCTCGACGCCGTTCAGTCCG
>DATFMW010000467.1:0-2957 GCA_035266765.1 Gaiellaceae bacterium
ATCCGGCCGGCCGGGTCGTCGATCTCGTTCGGCTCGCCGCGCCAGCGGTGCGCCGAACGGGCGTCGACGAGGACGAGCGAGCGGTCGCCGAGCCGCCGTGCGATCTCCTCGGGGCCAATCGTGTCGCCCTCGCCCTCACGCGGGACGAACTCGGCCGGCTCGATCGTCTCCTCGCCGCTCCGCAGCGGGCCGCCCCAGACGTCGAGCCCGCCGATCAGGACGCCGCAGTCGTCATGCCCGAAGTGGCGCAGGAGCCACCAGAGCCGCTCGGCGCCGCCGAGCGACCCGTACGCGACGACGAGCACGTCCGGGCCGATCCCTGCGCGCGCGGCCACGGCTGCAAACCGCTCGGCCGAGGGCAAGGGATGGCGCCCCTGGCCCGGCACCGACAGGTCGGAGAGATCCTCGTCGAGGTCGAGGAACGATGCTCCCGGGATGTGCCCGGCGAGGTAGAGCTCCCGGCCCCGCTCCGGCGCGCCGAGCTCCCAGCGGCAGTCGACGAACTGCGTGCGCATGGCTCCGACACTATCCAGAGCGCCGCCGCCCGCGAGACCTGCGTCACTCCACGACCGTGGAGCGGCGCTCGAGCAGCAGGACGTCCCGCCACACGCCGTCGAGCTGCCCAAGCCGCTCGCGCACACCGACGAGCCGGAACCCGCAGCCGAGGTGCAGCCGCAGCGACGGCTTGTTCTCCGGGAAGAGCCCGGCCTGAAGCGTCCAGATCCCCGCCGCCTCCGACTGCGGAATCAGCACGTCGAGCAGTGCGCGGCCGATCCCGTGACCGCGTGTGCGAGCCGAGACGTAGACGCTCTCGTCGGCGACGCCGCCGTAGCAGCAGCGGTCGGACACGGGCGAGAGCGCCGCCCAGCCGACGACCTCGCCGTCGCGCTCTGCGACGAGGCGATGTTCGCTGTGGTCCGCGTCCCACGCCTCCCAGGAGGGCACGCCGGTCTCGAAGGTCGCGTTGCCGGTGCGGATGCCCTCCTCGTAGATGGCGGCAACGTGCGGCCAGTCCTCCGGCTGCAACTCGCGCACGATGGTGTCTGTCAGGACGCGCACCAGATCGCATCCAGCCTACGCGCTTGACGCCGGATCGTCACCGTCGCTATAACCTCCGACTAGGTGTGTCGCCACTATAGGCGGCCCGAGGCGCTGAGGCCTAAGGACTCCAGGAGTCCTTGGGTCTTTTTTGTTGCAGTTCTGGACAACAGGAGGATGAAGGTGACGAAGTACAAGCTCGAATACATCTGGCTCGACGGCTACGAGCCCGTCCCGAACCTCCGCGGTAAGACCCGGGTGGAGGAGTACGGCGCGTTCCCGTCGCTCGAGGACCTGCCGCTGTGGGGCTTCGACGGCAGCTCGACGCGCCAGGCCGAGGGCCACGACTCGGACTGCCTCCTCAAGCCGGTCGCGGCCTACCCTGACCCGACCTGGGAGAACGCCCTGCTCGTGATGTGCGAGGTGCTCCTGCCGGACGGGACGCCGCACCCGAGCAACAGTCGCGCGGCGATCCCGGACGATCCGGACACGTGGTTCGGCTTCGAGCAGGAGTACTTCCTCTACCGCGACGGCGTCCCGCTGGGCTTCCCCGCGCAGGGCTTCCCGCCGCCGCAGGGCGAGTACTACACCGGCGTCGGCTACCGCAACGTCGGCGACGTCGCCCGCGAGATCGTCACCACCCACCTCGATCTCTGCCTCGAGGCCGGCATCAACCACCAGGGCATCAACGCCGAGGTGGCCAAGGGCCAGTGGGAGTTCCAGATCTTCGGGAAGGGGTCGAAGAAGGCCGCGGACGAGGTGTGGATGGCCCGCTACCTGCTGCTGCGCCTCTGTGAGCGCTACCGCGTCGACGTGAACTTCCATCCCAAGCCGCTCGGCGTCGAGTACGACTGGAACGGTTCCGGGATGCACACGAACTTCTCGACCGAGTACCTCCGCGAGGTCGGCGGCAAGGAGTACTTCGAGGCGCTGATGGCCGCGTTCGACGAGAACAAGGGCGAGCACATCGACGTGTACGGGCCCGACAACCACATGCGCCTGACCGGTCTCCACGAGACGGCCGCGATCGATGAGTTCACCTACGGCGTGGCGAACCGCGGCGCCTCGATCCGGATCCCCCACAGCTTCGTGAAGAACGACTACAAGGGCTACCTGGAGGACCGCCGCCCGAACTCGCTGGGCGACCCGTACAGGATCGCCGGCCGCATCCTGCAGACGATCCGGTCCGTCGCCACGAACGGCTCCGGCCCCGTGGAGCGAGTGGCCGAAGCAGCCGCGGTCTGATCGGAGAGTCGGAGACGCGCTCCCCGGTCGGGAGGCCGGGGAGCGGTTCCGTCAGCGTGCGTGCTGGGGCGACCAGACGGCGGCGGCGACGCCGAGCCCGATCAGGACGCTTCCCCCGAACCAGCGCTCGACGCGGGCGATTCCGGCCGAGCCGCGCAGCCGGTCCGCGACCGTGCCGGCCGCGAGCGCGTAGAGGCTGTCGCTGACGAAGCCGAGGCCGGCGAAGCTGAAGCCGAGCATGAGCACCTGGAGCCACACGTGGTGCGCGTGGGGGTCGACGAACTGCGGCACGAAGGCGAACACGAAGACGATCGCCTTCGGATTGGTCAGGTTGACGACGACCCCCTGCGTGTAGGCGCGCCGCCGGGTCCGCGGCGCCGCCTCCGCGGGCGCATCCCCGGCCCCGCGTGTCAGTAGCCGCCGCACGCCGAGGAAGGCGAGGTAGGCAGCGCCGGCATAGCGGACAGCATCGAAGGCGGCCGTCGACGCGAGCACGAGCGACGAGAGCCCCGCGGCCGCGAGCGTGACGTGGACGATCGTGCCCGTCGTGATCCCGGCGACCGACGCGATCCCGCCTGCGCGCCCCATCTCGACGCTGCGCGTGACGATGTAGAGGACAGCGGGCCCGGGGACGACGAGGAGCACGAGGGCCGTCGCGAGGAACACCGCGTACG
>DATFMW010000468.1:0-7954 GCA_035266765.1 Gaiellaceae bacterium
CGTGCTCGGCAAGAAGAGCGGCCTCGACTCGATCCGGATCAAGGCGGCCGAGCTCGGCCTCGACGTGCCGGAGGAGCGTCGCGCGGAGCTGCTCGCGCAGGTGAAGGAGCTCGGCACGCGCAAGCGGAGGCTCGTCACCGACGAGGAGTTCCGGGCGCTCGCCCTGGAGGGTGCGGATGGCTGACTACGACGCGGTCATCGTCGGCAGCGGCGTCAACTCGCTCGCGTGCGGGGCGCTGCTCGCGCGGGCCGGCTGGCGCGTCTGCGTGCTCGAGCGGAACGACTGGCTCGGCGGCGCGATCAAGACGGAGGAGCTGACCGAGCCGGGCTTCCATCACGACGTCTTCAGCGCCTGGCATCCGCTCTGGGTCGGCGGCGCCGCGCACGCGCAGCTCGCACCCGAGCTGGAGGCGCGCGGGCTCGAGTACCTCAACACGGAGCTGCCGACGGGGACGCTCTTCCCCGATGGGGAGGCGGCGTTCCTGCTGCGCACCGCCGAGGGGAACGCGCAGGAGCTCGGCCCGGAGTGGCCGGACGTGCTCGGACGCTTCTTCCCGAATGCCGACCTCGCGTTCGGCGTGCTCGGCACCGAGCTGTGGTCGGTCGCCGGCGCCTCGTTCGCCGCGAAGGCGCTGCGGCGGCTCGGCCGTGACGGCGCGGCCGCGTTCACAGGCGAGGTGCTCCAGTCGAGCCGAGACTGGCTCGCGCAGACGTTTGCCTCGGAGCGGGCGCACGGCGTGCTCGCGCCGTGGGTCCTGCACACCGGCCTCGGCCCCGACCAGGCGTCCTCCGGCTTCATGACGCAGGTGATCGCCGTCGCCGTCCAGGAGGGCGGGATGCCGATCCCGCGCGGCGGCGGCGCCCGGCTCGCCGACGCGCTCGTCCGGCTGATCCGCGACAACGGCGGCGTCTGCGAGACCGGCCGCGACGTCGAGCGCGTGCTCGTCCGGATGGGCCGCGCCGTCGGCGTCCGGCTTGCCGGCGGCGACACGGTCACCGCGGAGCGCGCCGTGATCGCGAACACGACGCCGACGCAGCTCTACGAGCGCCTGCTCGAGGAGGGCGACGTGCCCGCACCGGTGCGCGAGGGTGCGCGCAGCTTCCGCTACGGGCGGGCCGAGATGCAGATCCACTTCGCGCTCTCGGAGCCTCCCCGCTGGGAGGGAGACGACCGCCTCGGCGGCACCGCGATTGTGCACCTCACGCCCGGCCTCGACGGCGTCTCGCGCGCGGTGAACGAGGCAGACCGCGGGCTCCTGCCGGCCGAGGCGACGATCGTGTGCGGGCAGCCGCTGACGATCGACCCCTCGCGGGCGCCGGAGGGGAAAGGGCTGCTCTGGATCCAGCTGCAGGAGCTGCCGTGGCACGTGAAGGGCGACGCCGCGGCGGAGATCGACGTCGGCTCCGGCGCCTGGACAGACGAGCTGCGCGAGCGCTACGCCGACCGGATCCAGGCCCGCCTCGCGCAGCACATTCCGAACCTCGAGTCGTCGATCACGGCGCGCGTCTCGCTCGGCCCACACGACCTCGAGGCGGCGAATGTGAACCTTCGCCACGGCGATCCCTACGGCGGCGCGCTTGCACTCGACCAGAACTTCCTCTGGCGGCCGTTCTCGCGCCGTCCCGGGCACCGCACCCCGGTCGAGCGGCTCTGGCACATCGGCGCGAGCACCTGGCCGGGCCCCGGGCTCGGCGCCGGCTCGGGGACGCTCGTCGCGGAGGAGCTGCTGCGCCCGCCCGTGCCCCGGCGCGCGCTCGCGCGGCTGCGCGCGCTCGCCGACCGGTAGCGCGCAGCCGGTCGTCTCGTCTGCTCCGGACACGTCCGACCACGTGACACGTTGTCACTAGGTCGGGAAATGCCCTGGAAACCGGACACTCGCTCGGGGCCCGAGCCAAGTGACAGTCTGTTACAAGGGACGGGAGGGCCGGAGCGCTAAGAGATGAGCCCGGCGCGGCGGGCGGTGGCGACCGCCTCGAGCTGCGAGTGCGTCCCGAGCTCGCGGCGGACGGCGCGGATGTGGTTCCGCACGGTCGCCTCGGCGAGGTGCAGCTCGGCGGCGATCGACCGCGCGCGCATCCCGTGCGCGAGCATCTCGAGCACCTCGAGCTGGCGCGGCGTCAGCGGCGTCGGCGGCGGCGGGTCGGCGGCTGAATGCTCGTCCGCGAGCTCGATGCCGTTGTGCATCGGATGGATCGCCCTGACGCCGCCGTCGTCGTCCCTGACGATGATGGTCGAGATGTGGAGCGGCTTGCGGCCCGCCGGGGTCGCGACGAGAACGCAGCCGCACCCGGTCGGCCAGGCGCTCCGCACATGGCGGCCGGTCGAGCAGCCGGGATGGCAGACGATCGCGCCGGTCGCGGAACGGCCGCGGAGCACCCGCCAGCACTTCTGCCCGACTGCCTCGGCCGCCGGGATTCCCGTGAGCGTCTCCGCCGCCTCGTTCCATTCGACGATCGTCATCGACTCGTCGCAGACATACAGCGCCTCGTGCGAGTGGACACCCATGCCGCAGTATGCAACCGCTCGTGCCGGACGTGTCAAGTCTGTGCGCGAGGCGCGTTCGCGCCCCGTGTGACTGACCAATTTTGGTCTGTCGGAGTGCGCGGCAACACGCGATTATCAAATCTCATTCGTAGACAGCAATCGTCGCGCAGATCGCATGGGAGGGAGTCGTGTCCTTAGCACCCACGGATTTCTGCCGGCCCGAGACCGACGAGGAGCTCGTCGGCCTCCTGGAGCAGTACGACGGCGGAGCGCTGATCCTCGCCGGCGGCACGTTCGTCCACGGTCTCGACGCACGGGGCCTGCTCGGCGACGTGACAGCGCTGATCGACATCCGAAGCCTCGGCCTCGACGCAGTCGAGACCGGCGCCGACGGTCTCCGCATCGGCGCGACGGCGACGGGCGCGGCGCTGGCGCACGATCCCGCCGTCTGCTCGGAGGCGTGGCTCGGAGCGGTCGCCGACGCGCTGGCCTTCGTGCCGACCCAGATTCGCAACGCTGCGACCGTCGGCGGGTGCGTCGCGACCGCGTGCGCGCTCTTCGACCTGCCCGTGGCGCTGCTGGCGCTCGACGGCAGCGTTGCCGTGCAGGGCCGCGGCGGAACGCGGTCCCTCGCGCTGCAGGACTTCTTCACCGGGATGTTCCAGAACGCGCTCGCCCACGGTGAGTTCGTCTCGGAGGTGCGGCTCCCGCAGCCGCCGGCGCGCACCGCGAGCGGATTCGAGAAGCTGGAGACGAACGCGAACGACCTCGCGATCGTGAATGCCGCGGTCCGCATCACGCTCGACGATGCCGGGTCGTGCGTCGACGCCCGCGTCGTCATCGGCGGCGGCGTGGGGGCGACCCCGGTGCGCGGGACATCCGCCGAGCAGGTGCTGGCGGGCGCGATCCCCGACGAGACGACGCTGCGCCGCGCGGGCGACGCCGCGGCAGCCGAGGTCGACCCGCAATCCGACCATCGCGCGTCCGCGGCGTACCGCTCGAAGGTCGCCGGCGTGCTCGTCCGCCGTGCGATCGAGCGGGCGCTGGCCCGACTGGCCTGAGGAGGAGACCGTGACGCACCCGATCAAGATCCAGGTGAACGGCGACGGCCACGAGCTGGCCGTCGAGCCCGGCGAGACGCTGCTCGCCGTCCTCCGCGGGAAGCTCGGCCTCGTCGGGCCGAAGCGCGGCTGCGACGGCGGCGGCTGCGGCGCCTGCACCGTGCACGTCGACGGCAAGGCCGTCTACTCGTGCATGACCTATGCGGCGGGGTTGGACGGTTGCCTCGTGACGTCCGTGGAGGGGCTCGGGAACGGCACACTCGATCCCGTCCAGGCGGCTTTCGTCACGGCCGGCGCCGTCCAGTGCGGGTACTGCACGTCGGGGATGATCATGACCGCGAAGCAGCTGCTCGCGGAAGTCTCCGACCCGGACGAGGAGCAGATCCGGCACGCACTCGCCGGGAACCTCTGCCGGTGCACCGGCTACCAGAAGATCGTGGACGCCGTGAAGCTCGCGGCGGCGGGAGCCTGAGAGGAGCGTGGACCATGGCCATCGCTGAAAAGCAGACCACCGTCGTCGGCACGAGCGTCATCCGCCCCGACGCCGACGAGAAGGTCCGGGGCGGCCGCGGCTTCCCCGTCAACGTCACCCTGCCCGGGATGCTGCACGCGAAGATCCTGCGTAGCCTGCGCCCCCACGCGCGCATCGTGCGCATCGACGCGACGCGTGCGAAGCAGCTGCCCGGCGTGAAGGCCGTGCTGCTGCCCGAGGACGTCTCCCAGCAGCCGTACACCCCCGTGTTCTTCGTGCCGACGCTCGCGGCCAGCATGGTGCAGGACATGGTCGTGATGAGCGACACCGTCCGCTACGCCGGCCAGCCGGTCGCGGCGGTCGCGGCGACGAGCGCCGAGATCGCGGAAGCGGCGCTCGAGCTGATCGACGTCGAATACGAGGACCTGCCCGCCGTCTTCGACCCGGAGGAGGCGATGGCGGAGGGCGCCCCGCAGCTGCACGAGAGCTCGCCGGGCAACGTCGCCGTTCATCCCGTCTTCGAGTTCGGCGACCTCGAGCAGGGCTTCGCCGGGGCCGACCACGTCTTCGAGGGCGTCTACCGGACACAGCGCGTCCACACCTGCTACCTCGAGCCGCGCGTGTGCGTCGTCGACGCCGACCCGCACGGGCGCATCACCGTGCACTCCTCGACGCAGCACATCTTCGGGCTGCGCGAGAAGCTCGCGTTCGCGCTCGGGGTTCCCGAGAGCCGCGTGCGCGTCGTGCGGCCACCGTACATCGGCGACGGCTTCGGCGGCAAGCTCGACCTCGGCTACATCGAGCCGATCGCGGCGCTCCTGAGCATGAAGACGGAGAAGCCCGTGCGGATCGAGCAGACGCGCTACGAGGACTTCATCACGACGGCGCGGCACCCGATCACCGTGCATCTGAAGACCGGCGTCTCGAAGGACGGACGCTTCACCGCCCGCTACGCGAAGAGCGTGCTCGACACCGGGGCGCATGCGACGCACGGCGCCGAGGTGATCAACGTCCACGGCTTCTTCGGCTTCCTGCTCGGCTACGCATGCGAGAACCAGACCTGGGAGGGCTACACCGTCTACACGAACAACATGGTGGGCGGCGGCTACCGGGGCTACGGCGCGCCGCAGGGGGCGTTCGCGGTCGAGTCGCAGATCGACGAGATCTGCGAGCAGCTCGGGTTCGATCCGATCGAGTTCCGCCTCGCGAACGCCCACCACGAGGGCGAGCCGCATCCCTTCAACCCGGGTTTCACGCTCTCGAGCTACCGGCTCGACGACTGCCTGCACCAGGGCTCGGAGCGGATGGGCTGGGAGGAGCGGACGCCCGCGGGAAGCGACTCCGGGACGAAGAAGCGCGGCATCGGCCTCGCCTGCCACCCGCTGTGGGTGAGCGGCTGCATGGGCTTCCCCGACATCTACGAGCACAGCGGCGCGATCATCAAGCTCAACCGGGACGGCACCGCCGACCTCGCCGTCGCCACGATCGACATGGGCTCGGGGCAGACGACGACGCTCTGCCAGATCGCGGCCGAGGGGCTCGGTCTCCCGTTCGACGCCGTGCGGATCGTGTTCGCGGCCGACACCGAGACCGTCCCGTTCGACGCCCCGAGCCACGCGAGCCGCGTCACGTACTCCGCCGGCAACGCCGTGCAGGCCGCCGCCGAGGTGGTGAAGCAGCGCGTGCTGGAGGTGGCTGCGACGATGCTCGATCTCCCCGTCGAGGAGCTCGACACCCGTGACGGCATGGTCGTCGCGAACGGGGCGTCCGAGCCCGCGCTGAGCGTGGCGGACGTCGTCACGCGTGCCGAGTCGCCGTACGTGCAGGTCGGCCCGCAGGGGCCGGCGCCGACGACGATCGGGGAGAAGGGCACGATCATCGGCGTGTCGAGCCAGGCGCCTCCCTCGAACCCGTCCCCGGCCACGGCCGAGTTCGTCGAGGTCGAGGTGGACACGGAGACCGGCGAGGTCGAGGTGCTCCGCGTCGTGTTCGCGCACGACATCGGCAAGGTCGTGCACCCGAACGCGGCCGAGGGGCAGGTCGAGGGCGGCTTCCAGCAGGGCATGGGCTACGCGCTGATGGAGGACCTGCAGTTCGACCAGCAGACCGGCGCCTGCCTGACGGCCGACTTCCTCGACTACAAGATTCCGACCGCGGTGGAGATGCCGCGCAGCATCGAGAGCGTCTTCATCGAGTCGGACGAGCCGACGGGCCCATTCGGGGCGAAGAGCCTGTCGGAGCCATGCGTGATCGTGCCGGCTCCGGCGATCGCGAACGCGATCTACAACGCCGTCGGCGTCCGCGTCCGCGACCTGCCGATCACGCCGGAGAAGATCCTCGCCGGGCTCGACGAGCTCGGTGGAGCCACGGACAACCGAGCGAGTGGGAGTTGATGCGTGAGATGGCGGCAGTGACGGAGAGCCGGGAGCAAGCGTCCGATCGGTGGGTCAAGAGCTCCTGCAAGATGTGCCTGCACGGGTGCGGGATCCTCGTCCACGTCGTCGACGGCGTGGTCACGAAGATCGAGGGCGACCCGACGAATCCCGACAACCTCGGCAAGCTGTGCCCGAAGGGGAACGTCGGCATGCTGCGCCTCTACGACCCGCGGCGGGTCAAGGCGCCGATGGTGCGCACGAACCCGGAGAAGGGCCCCGGGATCGACCCGGGCTGGAAGGAGATCTCCTGGGACGAGGCGATGGACCTCGTCGAGGCGAAGCTGAAGCCGATCCGGGAGACAGACCCGCGCAAGCTGCTCGTCGCGAGCGGCGACTTCCAGCGGATCTTCAACTGGGCCTGGCCGGCCGCGTTCGGCTCGCCGCACTTCTTCAGCACCGTCGGCCAGTACTGCGGCGCCGCCTACCACCCGATCAACGGAATCACCGACACGAGCTTCGCGGTCGTGAACGACTACCGCTACTGCAACTACTGGCTCCAGATCGGCTCCGGCGACGGCTTCTCCAGCCACCTGCACCTGTCCGGCTCGGCGAAGCGGATGGCCGACGCCCGCATGCGCGGCATGCGCGTCGTCACGGTCGAGCCGCGGATGTCGCCGGCGGCGGCGAAGGCGGATGAGTGGGTGCCGGTCCGTCCCGGCACCGACCGGGCCTTCATCCTCGGCCTGATGCACAGCCTCGTGCTCGAGCACGGGCTCTACGACCGCGAATTCCTGCAGACGCGGACGAACGCGCCGTACCTGATCGGCCCCGACGGCGGCTACCTCCTGAGCGCCGACGGCAAGGCTCAGATCTGGGACAAGGCGGCCGGACGCGCCCGCGAGTGGGACGAGCCCGACCTGGGCGAGATCGCGCTCGAGGGCCGCTACGAGGTCGGAGGCGTCGAGTGCGCGCCCGGCTTCCAGCTGTTCGTCGACATCATCCAGGGCCACTCGCCCGAGGTGATGGAGGAGATCTGCACCGTCCCGGCGGCGACGATGCGCCGGCTCGCGCGCGAGCTCGGCGAGGCCGCGTGCATCGGCGAGACGATCGAGCTCGACGGCAAGACGTACCCGTACCGCCCCGCGGCCGTGAACTACTACCGCGGCGCGATCGCGCACCAGGGCGGCGGCCTCGACTCGATGGCGCTGAAGATGGTGAACACCCTCCTCGGCAACATCGACGTGCCGGGCGGCCACCTCGGCGTGCCGCTCGACATCCGGGGCTTCTTCATCGAAGAGGGCGAGCACGGGATGCTGAAGCCGAACCCGTGGATCCTCCACCCGCCGGTGCCGTTCAAGTTCCCGGCCGACAGCCTGCAGATGATGGAGTGGTTCCCGCTCGGCATGGACGCCGGCCACATCGCCGTCGACGCGGTGCTGCACCCCGAGAAGTACCACCTCGACTACCGGCCCGAGGTGCTGCTCACCTACCACTCGAACCCGGTCTGGAACATGCCGGCACACGAGAAGGTGAAGCAGGCGATCGACTCGTTCGACTACGT
>DATFMW010000469.1:0-2475 GCA_035266765.1 Gaiellaceae bacterium
GGTGCGAATCGTGCTCTCGAGCAGAACGAGCCGCAACGTCCCGATCGTCGGCACGGCGCACTATCGCGAGCATGCCGTGCTGGCGCTCGAGTCGCTCGAGCCGCTTCGCTAGCAGCGCCGCAAAGATCTGCTCGGCCGGCACGCCCTCGCTTGCCCAGCCGGCCGGTCAGTCGGCGAGCAACGCTTCCAGACGCTCGGTCTCGTCTGCGAGCTCGCGCTGTGCGGGACGCGGGAGCGGCGCGAACGGCTCGGGCACCACGCGGCCGTTCTCGGCGCGCCAGTCGCGCCGGAAGTCCGTCGTGCGTGTCCAGATGCCGACGTACGACGCCGGCGGCCACTGCGCCTGCATACCGACAAGGCACTCGATCACCGCCGCCGGCGCGAGGCGCTGCCGCTCCAGCAGCAGCTGCCGCGCGAGCGTCGCGCGGTTCAGCTCACGCCGCGTGAGAACGCGCTCCGCCACGGGCTCACGCTACGCGGATCTGGCACGCTGCGCGCGTGGGCGTGGTGGAGCGCTTCCGCGAGTGGCGGCTCGACCGGCTGGCCGACCGGGTCGCGCGGCGGCCGCGTGGGCGGGCGGCGCGTGCCACGTACGGCGCCGACGACGCACACGCCTTCCTCTGGCCGCCGGTGCTGGACGCGCTCGCGCTCGGGCCGGACGACCGTTTGCTCGACGTCGGCTGCGGCGGCGGCGTGTTCCTGCGCCACGCGCTCGCGGCGGCAGGTTGCTCCGGGGCTGGGCTCGACCACAGCCGCGACATGGTCCGGCTCGCACGGGAGAAGACCGGCGTCCGGGTCGAGCTCGCCGAGGCGGGCGCGATGCCGTTCGCCGACGGCGAGTTCACCGCCGTCTCGTGCCTCGTCGCGTTCTTCTTCTTCGCCGACCCGGTCGCCGTGCTGCGCGAGATCCGGCGCGTGCTCGATCCGGGCCACGGCCGGGTTGCGGTCATGACCACCGCGCCCGAGGCGAAGGGCACGCCGGCCGCGCCGTACCCGCTCGCGACGCGCGGCCACTTCCACACCGACGACGAGCTCCTCGCGCTCGCACGGGAGGCCGGCTTCCGCGAGGCGCGGATCGCGCACCGCGACGAGTGGTCGCAGCTCCTCGTCGCGCAACCCTGAGCGACCCCGCGTGGTCCAATACGGTCGTGGAGGCAGAGCACGCGCTCTCGTCGGCGCTCGGGAAGATCACGATCTCGAGCGACGCGATCGCGCACATCGTCGGCGAGACCGCTCTCGAGTGCTACGGCGTCGTCGGGATGGCGCCGCGCGGCCCCGTCACGGGGCCGGTGCGACGTCTGCTCGGGCGCGATCGGGTGACGCAGGGGATCGGCATCGAGCGTGACGGCGACGACGTCACCGTCGACCTGCACGTCGTCGTCGAGTACGGGTTGAACCTCGCCGAGGTCGCGTCCACGGTGCGGAACCGGGTCTCGTACGAGGTCGGCCGGCTCACCGGGCTCCCCGTGCGCGCGGTCGAGGTGCACATCGACGCCGTCCGGCGCGGCGAATGACGGTCGAGAGCGACCTCGAGGCCGTCCAGCGCGTCGTCGGCTCGGCGCTCGCGACGCTCGAGGCGAGCCGGCGCCGGATCGACGACCTCAACGTCTATCCCGTCCCCGACGGCGACACCGGCACGAACCTGACCGCGACCGTGCGCGCGGTCGCGCAGGCGGTCGAGGAGACATTCGCCTCCGATCGGCGCTCGCTCGCCCGCGACGTCGCCCGCGGCGCGCTGATGGGTGCGCGCGGCAACTCGGGCGTGATCTTCTCCCAGATCGTGCGCGGCGCAGCCGACGTGCTCGCCGGCTCGCCGAACGGGATCGACGCGCCCCTCGCCGCCCAGGCGCTCCGGGGTGCGTCCGACGCCGCCTACCGCGCCGTACGGCGGCCCGTCGAAGGGACGATGCTGTCGGTGATCCGCGAGCTCGCCGAGGAGGCGGAGCAGCGTGCGCCCGCAGGGGCAGCCCTCGGCGACCTGCTCGTCGAGCTCGTCCGCCGCGGCGAGGAGGCGGTCGCGCGCACGCCCGAGCAGCTCGACGTGCTGCGCGAGGCCGGGGTCGTCGACGCCGGCGGCGCCGGGCTGCTCGAGCTCGTCCGGGGCGTCGCCTCGGCGGTCGCCGGCGAGTCCATGCCCGAGGCGCCGCCCGAGCTCGAGCGGACGGGCGCCGACGCGATCCACCAGGAGCTCTCGCGTTACCGCTACTGCACCGTGTTCGTCGTCGAGGGCGAGGCGCTCGACCGGGAGCGGCTCGAGGACGCGCTCGACGGGCTCGGCGATTCGCTCCTCGTCGTCGGCGACGCGTCGGCGCTGAAGGTGCACGTCCACACCGACGATCCCGGCGCGGCGCTCTCTCTCGGCACCGCGGTCGGCACGATCGCCGGGATCGAGATCGCGAACATGCACGAGCAGACGCTCGAGCGGGAGGAGCGGCTGCTCGCCGCCGTGCCCGACCTCCCGGAGCCCGCGGCGGC
>DATFMW010000470.1:0-4432 GCA_035266765.1 Gaiellaceae bacterium
CCGTACGTCCGCGCGGTGCCATAGCGGGTAAGCACGACGCCACTCGTGGCGCTGCCGAGCACGAGCCCGGCTCCGATCCCGCTGTAGAGGAGCCCGTAGCCGAAGTCGCCGGCGTTGAACGTGTCCTTGGCGAGGAAGATCTCGGCGACGTTGCTGCCGCCGATGCCGAGTGACGCAATCCCCCACGCGACGAGGACGGCGAGCAGCGGCCGAGAGCGCATGACCGCGACGAAGCCGTCGCCGAGGTCGCGCCAGTGGCCGCGCGTGAGCGCCGTCTCGCTCTGCAGCAGACGCGGTGAGATCCGCGCGATCAGCACCGCCGAGGCGGCGAAGGAGACGGCGTTGAGCCCGTACGCCGCCGACGGCCCGGCTGCGGCCGTCAGGAGGCCGCCGAGCACCGGCCCGACCGCCCAGCTTGCATTGTCGATCGTCTGGACGATCGCGTTCGCCGACGCGAGCTGCTCCTCGGACACGAGGTTCGGGATGCCCGCGTAGACGGCGGGCCGGAAGAACCCCGTCGCGAGCCCGGCGACGAGGGCCAGAGCGACGATCGTCGCCGCGTTGCCGGCGAACGGCAGCGCTGCGAACACCCCCGCACGGAGCACGTCGGCGGCGATCATCAGCGACCGGCGCTCGAGCCGGTCGAGCAGGGGCCCGAGGAGGAGGCCGACGATGATCGTCGGCAGAAACTCGGAGACGAGCACCGCGCCGACCCACAGGCCCGAATCCGTCCGGTCCTTGACGTCGATCGCGAGCGCGATCGACGCGAGCAGCGTGCCGAGGCTCGACGCGAGCGTCGAGAGGCAGAGATACCGGAACCCCGTACGTCCCAGCGGGCCGAGCTGACGGTGCGTCAGGACCCTCACGAGCGTCCTCGACCGTACCACCTCGTCCCGATCGCCGACAGTGTCCCGAAAGGGCACGTCGGGAGAGGGCGCGTGACCCGCTCAGGAAACGCCGGAAAGCACGTTTCCGAGCGCGGCCGCGAAGAGCTCGTTCTCCTCGGGCGCGCCGACGGAGACGCGGATCGCATCGGGCGCGCCGAAGCCCGCGGTCGGCCGGACGATGATGCCCTCGCGGAGCAGCCGCTCGAAGAGGTCGCGCCCATCGTCGACGCGGACGAAGAGGAAGTTCCCGAGCGAGGGCTCCACCGGGTCGAGCCCGTGTCCGCGGAGGATCTCGGCGAGCCGCCCGCGCCCGGCACGGTTCAGCTCGCGCCGCCGCGCGATCTCGCCGTCGCCGGCGATCGACGCGAGCGCCGCCGCCTGCGCGGTCGTCGTGACCTCGAACGCGCGCCGCACCTTGCTCGTGGCGGCGACGACGTCGACGGGAGCGATCCCGTAGCCGACGCGCAGCCCGGCGAGCCCGTAGATCTTGGAGAACGTCCGCAGCACGACGAGCCGCCGCCCGGCGCGGTGCAGCTCGGCGATCCCGTCGACGTAGTCCGGATCGTCGATGTACTCGAAGTACGCCTGATCGAGCACCACGAGCACGTGCTCGGGCACGGCGTCGAAGAAGGCGAGCAGCTCGTCGCGCCCGTTCGCCGTCCCGGTCGGGTTGTTCGGATGGCAGACGTAGACGAGCTTCGTGCGCGGCCCGATCGCGGCGAGGATCGCATCGAGGTCGTAGCGCTCGTCGCGGAGCGCCACGCGCTTCGCCTCCGCGCCGAGCTTCGCCGCGGTGAGGACGTAGCTCGGGAAGGACGGCCAGCCGCAGACGACGTCGTCGCCCGGGTCGAGCGTCGCCTGGGCGAGCAGGTCGATCACGCCGTCGGCACCGCCGCCGACCACGACCTCCTCGAAGCGGACGCCGTGATGCTCGGCGAGCGCGGCCCGCAGCCCGTAGAGGCCCCCGTCCGGGTACCGGTTCAACTCGGACGCGGCCCGCTCGATCGCCTCGAGCGCGGCCGGGAAGGGCGGGAACGGCCCCTCGTTCGAGGCGAGCTTGACCACCCGTTCGAGGCCGAGCTCGCGCTGCACTTCCTCGACCGGCTTACCCGGCTCGTACGGGACGAGATCCGCGATCGAGGCCCGGAAGAGGCCGGGCCGGCCTTCGCTCACTCGCCCTCCCGGTCGGCACGCCGCTTCCGCCCGAAGAACACGAGACCGCCGAGCGCCGCGAGCGCACCGGCGGCGATTCCACCGCGGCGCGCGCCTGGGACGGCCTCCTGGGCCTTCTTCCGGGCCGCCCGCTTGCCCCCTTTGAGGACGAGCCAGCCGACGACAGCATTTCGCTTGTTGACGATGCCCATCTCGCCTCCCTAGTCCGGTATCCCGGTTCCGGTCAAACGCTACCGGATTGCCCCGCAGCCGGCCGACCGGGCCGGGGCCGACTGGGCCGGACCAGAAGAAGAGCCGCCATGCGGCTCGGCGGCTCTTCTCGGGGTAGGGCTTCTCCGGGACGTGCGGGCGGCATCGCCTCGGAGATTAGGGACGAGGGCACGTCCTTGTGCGATAAGACGTCGGTCCGGCGGGAAACTTGCGCGGCCGGCGACGACTTTACGAACTGCTTACGCCGGGCTCCCCGACGCCGCTCACGCGGAGGCTTTCGCCCGGGGCTTGCGGTTCGGGACATGGATCGCCCGGCCGAGCGCGACGAGACCCGCCTCCTTGATCGCCTCGGAGAGCGTCGGGTGCGGCGCCATGCCGTCGGCGACCGTCTCCACCGTCGACTCCGCGTCGATCGCGACGACGCCGGCCTCGATCAGGTCGGTGACGTGCGGCCCGACCATGACGAGGCCGAGCAGCTCGCCGTAGCGGGTCTCGTGGATCGACTTGACCCAGCCGATCGTCTCGTCCTGCATCACGGCGCGCGCGTTCGCGACCCACGGGAACTGCCCGACCGCCACGTCGTCGCCGTACTGCTCGCGCGCCTGCGCCTCGGTGAGGCCGACGCCGGCGATCTCCGGCTCGGTGTAGATCGGGCGGGGCACGGCCCGGTTGTCGACGATCGCGTCGTGGCCGCAGGCGTTCTCGGCGGCGACCTCGCCCTCGCGGAACGCGGTGTGCGCGAGCTGCCAGTAGCCGGCGCAGTCGCCCGCGGCGTAGATGTGCGGGACGGCAGTGCGGCGATGCTCGTCGGTGCCGATGCCGGCGCGCCGGTCGACCACGACGCCGAGCTCCTCGAGCCCGAGCCCTTCGACGACGGGGCCGCGCCCGACGGCCACGAGCATCAGGTCGGCCTGCACCGATTCGCCGTCGCCGAAGTGGACGGTGAGCTGGGAGCCGTCGTCTTCGACCTTCGTGCACTGCTTGCCGAGGTGGAGGGCGATACCGCGCTTGCCGAACTGCTTCGCAAGCTCCTTCGCCGCATCCGCGTCCTCCTGCGGAATGAGCGCATCGAGCATCTCGACGATCGTCACCTCGGAGCCGAAGCGGGAGAAGATCGAGGCGAACTCGGAGCCGATGATGCCGCCGCCGAGCACGACGAGCCGCTTCGGCACCGTCTCCTGGGCGAGCAGGCCGGTCGAGTCGACGCAGCGGGGCGAGTCGAGCCCCTCGATCGGCGGGCGGAGCGGCGACGAACCGGTGGCGACGATCGCGCTCTTGAAGGTCACGTCGTCGGCGCCCTCGACCGCGATCGTGTGCGCATCCTTGAACCGGCCGGCGCCCTTCACCCACTCGACGCCGTTCGCCTTGAAGAGCCCGGCGACGCCCTGCGTCATCTGCTTGACGACGCCGCCCTTCCACGCGTTCGAGGCGGCGAAGTCGAGCTGCGGCTCGCCGATCTGGACGCCGAACTTCGCGAAGCTCTCCTCGGCCGACTTCAGCGCCGACGCGGTCTGCACCCATGCCTTCGTGGGGATGCACCCGACGCGTAGGCACGTGCCGCCGAGCTCGGTCTCCATCTCGATGCAGGCCACCTTCGCGCCGAGCTGGGCGGCGCGGATCGCGGCGGTGTACCCCGCGGGGCCGCCTCCGAGGACGGCGACGTCAACGTCCATGGTCTCTCTCCTGGGTTTGTGTCATCTGGGCTCGATGCTACTCACAGCGCTGCGAGCATCGTCACGGTCGAGTCGTCCTCGCGGACGGGTCGGAACCCGTGCCGCTCGTAGAAGTCCGTCTGCCCCCGCTCGGCGCTGAGGCTCACCTGCGCGAACCCGTCCTTGCGGGCGCGGGCCAGGAGGGCCTCGAGCAGCTCCGCGCCGGTGCCCTTGCCGCGGTGGCTCGGGACGACCGCGATCGTCAGCTCGGGCGTCTCCTCATCGACGAAGCCGAACCCGGCCTCGCGCTCGCGGAAGAGCCGGTACCAGGCGGCTCCGTAGACGTTGCGGCCCGTGAAGGCGACGACGCCCGCGTCGCCGCGCCGGCCCCAGTTCTGGACGTACCGGAAGACAGGAAGCTCGGGGTCGCGCGCGAGACGCCAGTGGTATGCGTGGCGGAGCATGTCGCGCAGGAAGCGCACGTCGGGCTTGTCGACCGGACGCAGCATC
>DATFMW010000471.1:0-2440 GCA_035266765.1 Gaiellaceae bacterium
ACGCGTCGACGGGGCGCGATGGGTGCGTGCGCGGCAAGGACGCAGGGAGCGTCGATAGCAGCGCTATCGGCGCGACCGAGGACGCCGCCGCGTGCGTGCACAGCGCGTTCCGGCGTCCCGTGCTCGTTCCGTTAGAGGTTCTTAGCCGCAGGCCGAACCAGCGTCTGGTCCTGTCGTAGCCACGACCGGACGCGCCGGGGCAGGCGTCTCGTCGAGACCGCCCCCCAAATCGAGACAGCACGGAGCGAGCCGGAGACCGCGCTCTCCGGCTCGCGGAGTTCCGCTGCCTCGCGCGAGAAGCGCAGCTTCTCGCGCTACGGACGTTTGCCGTTGCGCTTCGCGTGCTCGCCGAGGTGGCGGGCGGCGAGGATCGCCTCGCGCGCCGTGTCGAGCAGATCGGTGACGAGCGCGAGCCGTTCGGCCTCCGAGCGCAGCTCGAGCAGCTGCTGCTTCGCCTCGGGGACGATCTCGACGCGCGCGGCGAGCTCGAACGAGAGGGCGGACGAAGCGGCATCCGGGTCGTCCGGCTCGGCTCCGGCCACGGCGGCGAGGGCGCGGAACGCCTCGACGGCGCGGACCGCGGCGACCGGATCCGGCTCATCCCAGCGGTCGTCGAGCGGCTCCACCTCGGCGGTGAGAAACGAGCGCCCGCGCGTCAGCCGCTCGACGTGGAAGCGCTCGCCGCCCACGGCGACGATGTCGAGCCGGCCGTCGTCGAACCGCTCGAGCACCTCCGCCACCCGGGCGCGCGTCCCCGTCTCGCGCACCCCGTCGTCGTCCGCGTAGACGAGCCCGAACTCGCGGCCGTGCTCGAGGCACTCGCCGACGAGCTCCTTGTAGCGCTCCTCGAACACGTGGAGCGGCACGAGCTCGCTCGGCAGCAGCACGATCCCGAGCGGGAAGAGCCCGATCTCCTCCATCGCCCCAGGGTAGACGCGATCGGCGCGGGCGCGACGCAGAGGCGGACGCCGCCA
The DNA here is from genome assembly GCA_035266765.1 of Gaiellaceae bacterium. Lineage (GTDB taxonomy): Bacteria > Actinomycetota > Thermoleophilia > Gaiellales > Gaiellaceae > Palsa-739. Next base: position 975 of record DATFMW010000471.1, read on the forward strand.
GTAGCATGGCCCCGTGGCCGTCGAGCGCCTCGAGACTCTCCTGCAGGACGCGTTCCCCGACGCGAACGTGCTTCGCGTCGACGACCGCACCGGCGGCGGCGACCACTTCCAGGTCACCGTCGAGAGCGCCCGCTTCGACGGCCTGTCGCTCCTCGATCAGCACCGCCTCGTCAACGAGGCGCTTGCCGACCCGCTGGGCGACGGCACCATCCACGAGCTCCGGATCAAGACGAGAGGAACCACATGAGCGAGCTTTCCGACCGCATCAAGCAGGTGATCGAGACCGAGCCTGTGGTGCTCTTCATGAAGGGGACGCCCCAGTTCGTGATGTGCGGCAACAGCGGCCGCGCACTCGAGGCGCTGCGGGAGGCCGGTGCGCCGGTCACCGCCGTCGACATCCTCCCCGACCCGTCGATCCGCCAGGAGCTTTCCCAGCTCTCCGGCTGGCCGACGATCCCGCAGGTCTTCGTCGGCGGCGAGCTCGTCGGCGGCGCCGACATCACGCAGGAGCTGGCCGAGTCGGGCGAGTTGCCGACGATCCTCGAGGCGAAGCTCGGCGCGGGCTACCGCGACGGGGCCGAGGAGCACGTCGTCGACGTGGTCAGCGGCGCACGCGCCTAGCGAGCGTCCGTCGCGCTACTTCGCGCCGCTCGCGAGGAACGCAACGAGGTCGTCCAGCTGCGTCTTCGACAGCTGCTGGCCGAAGTTCGCGGGCATGAGGCCCTTCGCGTAGCCCGAGGGGATGTACGCGTTCGGGTCGACGATCGACTGGTGCAGGAACGCGGTGAGCGCCATGCCCGCCTTCTTCGCGTCCGCGGCCGGCGCCGTATCGAGGTTCGGGCCGATCGTCCCGGTCGAGCCGGCGGGCGCGAACGTGTGGCAGGAGGCGCAGGCCGACGACGTGAACACGGCCTTCCCCTTCGCCGGGTCTCCGGCCGCGGCCGCCGTGGTCGTCGTTGCGGGAGCGGTCGTTGTGGGAGCGGTCGTCGCGGGCGCGGTCGTCGCGGGAGCCGTCGTCGCGGCGGCGGGCGTCGTCACCGTCACGGTCGCCGTCGAGGCCTGCCCGGTCACCGTCACGGTCTTCGCGGACGAGCTCTTGCCGCCGCCGAGCGTCGTGTAGTGACCGACGGCCCAGCCGGCGAAGCCGACCGGGAAGAGCAGCACGGCGAAGAGCACCCAGACGACGACCTCGCCCAGCGAAACCCACGGATTACGACGGCGACGCGCCATGACGAAAACCTACCGTGTCCCGGGCCGCACGCGTCGCAGACCCGCCCAGTGCCACCCGACCGCCGGAAACGCGCCGGCCGCGACGAGGCCCGCCTCGAGCTCCGCGCTCGCCGCGCCCCCGAGCCAGCGGTGCAGGTACGGCACCCACTCGAGCGTCCGCTCCTCGTAGCGCTCGCGCAACGCGTCGAGGACGACGCCGTGCGGATGGAGATCGGGATGGCGCTCCCGCCAGGCGG
>DATFMW010000472.1:0-2262 GCA_035266765.1 Gaiellaceae bacterium
CCTACGTCGGCCCCGAGGATTGGCTCGCCCATCCCGGCACCGTCGGCCGGGCGGTGATGGGGACGATCCGCATCTGCGACGAGAGCGGCGACGAGCTACCGACCGGCGAGGCAGGCCTGGTCTACTTCGAGCGCGACAGGGCGCCCTTCGCGTACCACAACGACGCCGAGAAGACGCGCAGCGCGCAGCACCCGGAGCATCCGGCCTGGACGGCGCTCGGCGACGTGGGCTACGTCGACGACGAGGGCTTCCTCTTCCTCACCGACCGGGCGTCGTTCATGATCATCTCGGGCGGCGTCAACATCTATCCCCAGGAGATCGAGAACGAGCTGATCCTGCACCCGAAGGTCGAGGACGTGGCGGTCGTCGGCGTGCCGCACGAGGAGTTCGGGGAAGAAGTGAAGGCGGTCGTGCAGCCCGTCGCCGGCGTCGAAGGCGACGAGGCCCTCGCCGAGGAGCTGATGGCATGGGCGCGCGAGCACCTCGCCGCGTACAAGTGCCCGCGCTCCGTCGACTTCGAGCGCGAGCTCCCGCGCCTCCCCACCGGGAAGCTCTACAAGCGGATCTTGAAGGACCGCTACTGGGGCCGAGTCGACTCGAGGATCGTCCAGGAATGATCCGCCGCCGCGACGCAGCCTAGAACCGAAACCGAGGGTTTCTCGACGAGGAGGCCATGTACACAGCCCCGCTTGCCCTTCTGGCCGCCATCCTGGCATTCCTCGCTGGCCCGTCGCTGCCGGCCGGAGCCCAGTCCGATGCGCTTCCCGGAGGCACCTCCCCGCTTCGAGAAGGCGAGGTCGTCTCGTTCGACCAGATCGACCGGCTCGAGCCCGTCCTCCCGCCCGAGCTCTGGCCCTATCGCAGCTTCGTCTTCTACGAAGGGATGCGGCTCGAGATCGGCCCGCCGTTCCGTGACTACGGCCCCCCGCCCGTCTACCAGGAGGCCACCGAACGGCATCGGGGTGAAGCACGGATCGGCCCCGACGGCAGCCTCGAGAACTACACCGCAGGCCAGCCCTTCCCGATGGACGAGATCGACTGCCAGGTCGACCCGCAGGCCGGCGAGAAGATCATCTGGGACTTCGACTACCGCTGGCAGGGCGCCGGCATGGCGGGGCACGGTTACTACTCCTACTGGGACCGCGGGGAGGAGCTTCCCCTCTATTACGAGGGCTGGGCGCGAAACGTCTGGCTCGCGCATCGGCCCGAGCCTGCCTACGCCGAGAACGGCGGCGACCTCTTCCGCGGCGAGAAGCGAAAGCTCGCCTACGGCGTCGAGGTCTGGGCGCCCTTCGACGCCAAGGGCATCTCGCTCCTCAACTACCGCTACAAGTCGGCCGACGGCCCGCTCTCCGAGGCCAAGAACGACGACACGTGGGTCTACGTGCCGAGCCTCCGACGCGTCCGGCGCATCTCGACGGCCCAGCGCACCGACGCCGTGTCGGGCACCGACTTCACCTTCGACGACTTCTCGGGCTTCTTCGGCATCCCACCGCAGTACGAGTGGTCCTGTCTCGGCGAAGTGGACGTCCTTGCCACCGTGAACTCGAAGATCAAGGCCTACCCGTATACCAAGGACCACAACTTCGGCCCCTACGGCCTCTCCTTCGCGGACGACCGATGGGAGATGCGGCACGCCGTCAAGATCCGCTTCGTCCCGAAGAACAGCGACCACCCGTACGCGTACAAGACCCTGTACCTGGACCGGAACACCGCGGAGATGCTCTACTCGTTCGCCTACGACCGGAAGGAGGAGCTGTGGAAGATCATCTACCACAACAAGCGCTGGAGCGAGGACGGGCACGAGTTCTACGAGGGCTGGGAGAGCGTGCCGGAGCCTCGGGACAGCATCTCCGTCGCCGACGTCGTGCTGAACGTCCAGACGGGAACCGGCAACCGCATCGAGTTCTGGGATGCCAACGGGACGCCGCTCGGGAGCAAGGGCAAGATCCGGCGGTTCATCGACATCGGTCGCTTGAACCAGGGCCGGTGACGAGATGCGAAGCCCGTGCCTGTTCTTCGCCGTCATCCTCGGCCTGTTGGCCGGACCAGCCCACGCGGGATCCCGGCCCCAGCTGGTGTCGCCCGACGCCGGCCGGGCGCGGGTCGGCGGCTACGTCGAGCAGCAGCTGCGCGCGCTCTCGGACGGCTTCCGCACCCATCGTGGCTATCTCAGCCAGTGGGCGTGGGTCCTCGACGTGGAGCCGGAGATCGACATCGCGCCGGATGGATGGGGCCCCTTCGGCAGCCTGTCGGCGTTCG
>DATFMW010000473.1:0-8606 GCA_035266765.1 Gaiellaceae bacterium
CAGACCACGACGGCGTCCAGATAGCCGCCACGCAGATCGTCGAGCATCCGCCTATAGGCCGGGCGCGGCTTGCCGCTGTAGGCGCTCACATCGTCATCGACATAGCGCTCCTCAACCTGCCAGCCCTGCCGGGCTACCAGCCGCTCACAATCCTCGACCTGGCGGCCGACGCCAAGCAAACTCCCGTCCCGGTCAGACGAGATCCGAGCGTAGATCCCAGCACGAACCACTCATGCAACATACACCAACACTCGCATTGGCCAGCGTGCTCTCGCCCGGATCTCCTAACCTGCCGGCAGGCGGACTTCGCTCACGTCGAGGCCGAGCGAGTTCGCGAGGCGGACGCCGTGCTGGAGCTCCGTGCGCAACCGCTCCCGGTCGCGGCTCTCCATCAGCTGGCCGATCATCTCGCGCGCCTTCGGGCGCCAGAGGACGTGGCTGGCGAAGATCGGCAGCATCCGGTTCGCGGCGTCGACGAGCTGGCCGCGCACCTTCGTCGACGCGGTCTGGAGCAGGATCCGCTCGTACGCCATCCCGGCACCGTGGTGGATGCCGTCGTCGATCGCGAGCCGGTTGCAGAGGTTCTCGAGCACCGTCCCGCGCGACGAGCGGGCGATCAGCCGGAAGCGCGGGATGATCAGGCGTTCGAAGAAGACCTGCATCAGAAAGACCTTCTCCTCGAGGATGTCCGCCTCGAGGAACATGTGCGCAAGCCGGTCGAGATGCGGGTCGCGCTCGCCCTCGCCGCCGACCTCGCCGATCAGCTTCAGCCACGCCTCGGTGTGACGCGCCTCGTCCTGCACCATCGTCGAGTAGTACAGGCGTGCCTCCGAGTCCGGCGCGGCGTTCAGGAGCTGGGCCGCCATCTCGCAGGCGAGGATGTCCGCCTGGAGCTGCTGCATCACGACCGAGCGCCACACGTCCCGCCGGCGCGCCCGCCGCTGCGGGGATCCCTTCCCCTCGGGAACGAACGGGATCTCGCCCCAGGGAAGGTCGCGGACGGCCCACTCCTGGTGCTTCGCGAGGTGATAGAAGCGGAGGACGCCGTCGAAGGCGCTGCGGTCCTCGGATGCTCCGCTCTCAGCGGTCACGGGCTCGGCGGTCACGGGTGTGCACCTTAGCGAGCCGCGCAGCCTGCAAGAATCCGTCCGGTGATCGCGCTCGTCTTCAGCTACGAGGTCCGGGACGCCGCCGAGTTCGAGCGGGTCTACGGGCCCGACGGCGAGTGGGCGCAGTTCTTCCGGCAGGGGCACGGCTATGTCGGCACCGAGCTGCTGCGCGACCTGGAGGTGCCCGGCCGGTATCTCGTCGTCGACCGCTGGGAGTCCGCGGAGGCGTACAACGCCTTCGCCGGCGAGCACCGCGACGAGTACATGCGCCGGGTCGACGACACGCGCTTCCACTACGAGCAGGAACTGCGCTTCGGCACGTTCGAGAGCGTCTGGGGGGAATGAGCACCCGCATCCCGCCGCACCACGGCGCAGGCTGCTGGGGCTGCGGGAACGCCCCCGACGGAATCCGACTCCCCGCGCCGGCGGCCGAGGGCCTCGACGTCTACGAGGCGCGCTTCTCCTTCGACGCGCGCCACCAGGGCGCCCCCGGGCTCGTCCACGGCGGGCTGATCGCCGCAGCACTGGACGAAGGGTGCGGGCTCCTCGCCACGTGGTACCGCTTCCCCGTCGTCACCGGGCGGATCTTCGTCCGCTACCGGCGGCCCGTCCCGATCAACACGGAGCTCGTCGTCCGCTCCCGGCTGACGCGGGAGCACGGGCGGCGCCTGTACGTGGACGGCGAGCTCCTCCGCGGCGACGAGATCCTCGCCGAGACACGCGCCACGTTCGTCCACGTTCCGTTCGACCACTTCCTCGCCACGCCCGAAGGTCAGGCCGCAGCGGAACGCTGGCGCGAGACGCCCCCTCCGTAGCGGAGACTCAGCAGATCCGCGGCAGCGGGTCGCCGACCAGCATGTCGACGATGCGGCTGCCGCCGAACGGTGTGTCGACGAGCACGAGCGGCTCGCCGTCGTCGCGGACCTCGCCGACGATCGCGGCGCCGGCCCCCAGCGCCTGCGCCCGCAGAAGCGCGAGCGCCGCGTCGGCGGCCCCGGACGAGACGACGGCGACGAGCTTGCCCTCGTTCGCGACGAAGAGCGGGTCGATGCCGAGCAGCTCGCAGGCGGCACGAACGCCGTCACGTACGGGGATCGCCTCCTCCGCGAGGACGACCGAGAGCCCCGCGCCCGCGGCGAGCTCGTTCAAGGTCGTCGCAACGCCTCCGCGCGTCGGGTCGCGCATCCAGCGCAGCTCCGGGCCGAGCGCGCAGAGCGCCGCCGTCAGCCCGTGCAGGGGTGCGGTGTCGCTCTCGAGGTCGAGCTCGAGCTCGAGGTTGCCGCGGGCGATCATCACGGCGATGCCGTGGTCGGCGATCGGGCCCGACACGAGAACCTTGTCGCCGGCGCGGACGTGCTCGTAGCCGAGCACCGCCCGCAGGTCGAGCAATCCGACTCCGGCCGTCGTCACGTAGAGGCCGTCGGCCGCGCCGCGCTCCACCACCTTCGTGTCGCCGGCCGCCACGACGACTCCCGCGTCGTGCGCGGCGCGCGCCATCGATCCGACGAGCTCTCGCAGCACGTCGACCGGGAAGCCCTCCTCGAGGACGAACCCCGCGGTGAGCGCAAGCGGGACGGCACCCGAGACCGCGAGGTCGTTGACGGTGCCGTTCACCGCCAGCTCGCCGATGTCGCCGCCCGGGAAGCGGAGCGGCCGGACGACGTACGAGTCGGTCGTGAACGCAAACCGGGTGCCGTTGACGCCGACGATCGCAGCGTCGCCGAGCGGCTCGAGCAGCGGGTTGCGCAGCTCGTCGAGGAAGAGCCCCTCGACGAGGCGGCGCGACGCCTTCCCCCCGGCGCCGTGGGCGAGGGTCACGACCTCGCCGCTGCTCACGCAGGCACTTCGTCGCGTCGCCGGTGACGGCCGTAGGCGTAGTACGCCGCGCACGCGCCCTCGCTCGAGACCATGCACGTCCCGAGCGGCAGCTCCGGCGTGCACGCGGTGCCGAAGACCGAGCACTCGTACGGCTTCGCGAGCCCGCGCAGCACGTCGCCGCAGCGGCACGCCTTCGGATCCTCGATCCGGACGCCGGGTACGACGAAGCGCTGCTCGGCATCCCAGTCCGCAAACGCGTCGGCGAGCCGCAGGCCGCTGCGCGGGATCGTGCCGAGACCGCGCCACTCGAACGTGTCGCGCACCTCGAACACCTCCTCGAGCGCGGCAAGCGCCACGAGGTTGCCCTCCGGGCGGACGACCCGCCCGTACGCGTTCTCCACCTCGACCCGCCCCTCGCGTAGCTGACGGACGAGCAGGACAACCGCGCGCACGATGTCGGTCGGCTCGAAGCCCGCGACGACGACGGGGCGGCCGTACTCGTGGCACACGAACTCGTACGGTCTCGTCCCGATCACCGTCGAGACGTGGCCGGGCCCCACGAAGCCGTCGATCGCCGTCTCGGGGGAGTCGAGGATCGCCCGCAGCGCCGGGCCGATCAGGACGTGGTTCGAGAAGACGCTGAAGTTCCGGACGCCGCGCTCGCGCGCACGCAGAAGCGTCAGGGCCGTCGCCGGCGCGGTCGTCTCGAAGCCGACGCCGAAGAAGACGACCTCGCGCCCCGGCTCGCGCTCGGCGAGCTCGAGTGCGTCGAGCGGCGAGTAGACGACGCGCACGTCCGCGCCGCGCGCCTTCGCCTCGAGGAGCGAGCGGCGGCGTCCACCCGGAACGCGAAGCATGTCGCCGAAGCTCGCGAGCGTCACCTCCGGGCGCTCGGCGAGCGAGATCGCGTCGTCGACGCGGCCCATCGGGATCACGCAGACGGGGCAGCCGGGTCCGTGCACGAGCTCGACCTCGTCCGGCAGCAGCGCCTCGAGCCCGTGCCGGTAGATCGCGTGCGTGTGCCCGCCGCAGACCTCCATCAGCTTCACGCGCCGACCCGGCTCGACGAGCCCGCGCAGCTCTGCGCCGAGCGCTCGCGCCGCCTTCCCGTCCCGGTACTCGTCCACGAACCTCACGCCCCTGGCCGCCTTTCGCTCCCGCCCGGCGGAGCCGGGCTCCGCGAGAGGCTGACGACGCTCGCGCCACGCTCCGATGTCCGGCGGGCCGAGTCCGTACCCCGACGTACTGTCCTCGCCCCGCCGAACGATGAATCGCGACGCCGGCGCCGGCCCAGGAACGTGAGGTGCTTCACTGCGCCGCCTCGAACTCGGCCGCGATCGCCTCCGCGAGCAGGTCGAGCGTCGCCCGCGCCTCCTCCTCGTCGATCTGCGCCAGGGCGAAGCCGACGTGAATCAGCACCCAGTCGCCCGGTTCCGCCTCGGGCGTGAAAGCGACGCTGACGTCGCGCCGGACGCCCGAGACGTCGACCCGGGCGAGCCCGTCGTCGAGGAGCGAGACCACCTGACCGGGAATGCCGAGACACATAACGCGACAAGCGTCACAATAGCCTCGGGGAGGCGCATCGGCCCGAACCCGCTCTCCCGCGCGGGAAACCCGCACGGGTATCCGTCGCCCCACCGATGCTGCCTCCGACCGCACAGCCGAACCTTCCAGAGGAAGGGAGCCAATGCCGACGACGCCCGCAACCGAGGCCGTGGTGCTCGCCGCCGCCGACCTCGATTCGCTGTTCGAGGCTCTGCGCGGACGCGGGTATCGCATCGTCGGTCCGACGGCACTCGACGGCGCGATCGTCCTCGACGAGCTCGGAGGCCCCGGCGACCTCCCGGCCGGCTGGACGGACGAGCAGGCCCCGGGCTCCTACCGGCTCGCCCGGCGCGACGACGCGGCCGTCTTCGGGTACGCGGTCGGGCCGCACTCGTGGAAGCAGGAGCTCCTGCCCCCGCGCGTCAGGCTGTGGCAGGCCCGGCGCGACGACGGCGGCCTCACGATCGAGGAAGAAGAGCCGCCGTCGCAGCCCACCGCATTCGTCGGCGTCAAGCCGTGCGAGCTCGCGGCGATCGCGATCCAGGACCGCGTCTTCCTCGGCGGCCGGTTCCAGGACCGCGACTACGCCGCCCGGCGCGCCGGCGTGTTCCTCGTCGCCGTCGACTGCGGCGATCCCTCCGACCTCTGCTTCTGCGCCGCACTGGGCAGCGGCCCCGGCGCGACCGAGGGCTTCGACCTCGCTCTCACGGAGCTCCTCGACGGCGAGCACCGCTTCCTCGCGCGCGCCGGATCGCCCGCCGGCGAGGCCGTCCTCGCCGAGCTGCCTGCGCGCCCTGCAGCCGCCGCGGACCTCGCGCGACGGGCCGACATCGTCGCCGGCGCCGCGCAGGAGATGGCCGGCCGCTTCGAGGCCGACGGCATCCACGCCCTGCTCACGGGGAACCTCGACAGCCCCCACTGGGACGTCGTCGCCGAGCGCTGCCTCTCGTGCGGCAACTGCACGCTCGTCTGCCCCACCTGCTTCTGCACGCACGTGGAGGACACGTCCGCGCTCGACGGCTCGAGCGCCGAGCGCACCCGCGTCTGGGACACGTGCTTCTCGCTCCGGTACGCCGAGATGCACGGCGGGAACACACGCCCGGCGACGCGGTCGCGCTACCGCCAGTGGCTGACGCACAAGCTCGCCACCTGGCAGGACCAGTTCGGGACGCCCGGCTGCGTCGGCTGCGGCCGCTGCATCGCCTGGTGCCCCGTCGGTATCGACATTCGCGAGGAGGTGCGGTCGTTCCGCGCCGAGGAGGACCAGCATGCGCACGCTTGACAGTCTCATCGTCGAGAGCCCCGTCTTCTCGAACCTCGACCAGGAGCAGCTGGAGCTCATCGCCGGCTGCGCCTCGAACACCGTCTTCCGCGCCGGCGAGCGCCTGTTCCGCGAGGGCGACCCGGCCGACACGTTCTTCCTCGTCCGCCACGGGCTCGTCGCGCTCGACGCGTACGTCCCGAACCGGGGCCAGCTCACGCTCGACGCGCTCGGCCCCGGCGAGATCGTGGGCTGGTCGTGGCTCGTGCCGCCCTACCGCTGGCAGTTCACGGGGCGTGCCGTCGAGCTCGTCCGCGCGATCCAGTTCGACGGTGCCTGCCTGCGCGGCAAGTGCGACGACGACACGAGACTCGGCTACATGCTCCTGACCCGCTTCTCGGCGCTGCTCGTCGACCGCCTCCAGGCGACGCGCCTCCAGCTGATGGACGTGTATGGCGACGACCGCTGAGCCGGTCGAGCTCGCGCGCGGAGCGATGACGCCCCTGCCGTACCGGGTCGTCCGCAAGCGGCGCGAGAACCACGACAACTGGACGCTCGAGCTCGAGCCGGTGGGGGCGGCGCTCGACCCGATCGGGCCTGGTCAGTTCACGATGCTGTACGCGTTCGGCGTCGGCGAGGTGCCGATCTCCTCGAGCGGTGACCCGGCCGAGCCGCGGCGGCTCGTGCACACGATCAGGGCGGTCGGCGCGGTGACGAAGGCGCTCTGCGCGCTCCGGCCCGGCGACGTCCTCGGCGCCCGCGGCCCGTTCGGGAACCGCTGGCCGCTCGAGGTCGCCGAGCGGCGCGATCTCGTCCTCGTCGGGGGCGGCGTCGGACTGCCGCCGCTGCGACCGGTGCTCTACCACGCGCTCGCACACCGCGGCACCGTCGGTGAGCTCGTGCTCCTCTACGGCGGTCGCACGCCGGCGGACCTGCTGTTCACGCGCGAGCTGGCGCGCTGGCGCGGCCGGCTCGACCTGCACGTCGACGTGACCGTCGACGCGGCGAGGAGCGATTGGCGCGGCCGGGTGGGCGTCGTCACGAAGCTCATCCCCGGCGCACGGTTCGAGCCGGACGAGGCGGTCGCGTTCGTCGTCGGGCCCGAGGTCATGATGCGCTTCACCGCGCGCGCCCTCCTCGACCGCGGCGTCACCCCCGAGCGGATCTGGGTGTCGATGGAGCGGACGATGCGCTGCGGGGTCGGGCTCTGCGGCCACTGTCAGCTCGGGCCAACCCTCATCTGCCGCGACGGGCCTGTGTACCGGTGGGACGAGATCGAGCCGCTCCTCGAGGTGCACGAGCTGTGACCCCGTCGACCGGCAAGCACAAGGTCTCGAACGGGAGACGGCCGACACTCTCGGTCTGGAAGTTCTCCTCCTGCGACGGCTGCCAGCTCTCGCTGCTCGATTGCGAGGACGAGCTGCTCGCGCTGACGGGCGCGGTCGAGATCGCGTACTTCCTCGAGGCCTCGAGCGCGACCGCAAAGGGCCCGTACGACCTGACGCTCGTCGAGGGCTCGATCACGACCCCGCACGACGCCGAGCGGATCCACGAGATCCGCCGCTCCTCGCGCTTCCTCGTCTCGATCGGCGCCTGCGCGACGACGGGCGGCATCCAGGCCCTGCGGAACTTCGGCAACGTGTCCGAGTTCGTCTCGGCGGTATACGCGAGCCCGCAGTACATCTCGACGTTGCGCACGTCCACCGCGATCGCCGACCACGTCCACGTCGACTTCGAGCTCCAGGGATGCCCGATCAACAAGCGCCAGCTGCTCGAGGTCGTCGGCGCGTTCCTCGCCGGCCGCCGCCCGAACGTCCCCAACCACGCCGTCTGCGTCGAGTGCAAGCAGGCCGGGATCCCGTGCGTCACCGTGTCGCACGGCGTTCCGTGTCTCGGGCCGGTGACGCACGCCGGCTGCGGTGCGCTCTGCCCGCTCTACGCGCGCGGCTGCTTCGGCTGCTTCGGCCCGTCCGAGCAGGCGAACACGGCCGCGCTCGCCGCCCGCTGGCGCGAGCTCGGCGCCGACGACCCGGCGCTGCTGCGCGCGTTCCGCGGCATCACCGGCAACGCACCCGAGTTCCGCCGGCAGGCGACGCTCCATGAGTGAGAAGACGCCGGCGAGGACGAAGACGATCCGCACCGACTACCTCGCCCGCGTCGAGGGCGAGGGCGGGATGCTCGTGCGGATGCGCGACGGCAAGGTCACCGACGTCCAGCTGAAGATCTACGAGCCGCCGCGCTTCTTCGAGGCGTTCCTGCGCGGCCGCGACTTCACCGAGGCGCCCGACGTGACGGCGCGGATCTGCGGCATCTGCCCGGTCGCCTACCAGATGAGCTCGTGCCTCGCGATGGAGTCGCTCGCCGGCGTCGAGCTCGGCGGGCAGCTGCGGGCGCTTCGCCGGCTCCTCTACTGCGGCGAGTGGATCGAGTCGCACACGCTCCACATCTTCATGCTCCACGCGCCCGACTTTCTCGGCGTGGCGAGCGCCGTCGAGCTCGCGAAGATCAACCCGGCGCTCGTCGAGACCGCACTGCGGCTGAAGAAGATCGGCAACGAGGTGATGCGCGTCGTCGGTGGCCGCGAGGTGCATCCGATCAACGTGCGCGTCGGCGGCTGGTACAAGACGCCGACGCGGGCACAGCTCGAGGCGCTCGTTCCCGACCTCGAGTGGGCCAGAGAGGCCTCGCTCGAGGCGGTGCGCACCGTCGCGAGGTTCGACTTCCCCGACCTCGAGAAGGACTACGAGCTCGTCGCGCTCGACGCGGGCGACGAGTACCCGATCGACCGCGGCAGGCGGCTCGTCTCGAACCGTGGCCTCGACATCCCGATCGCGGACTTCTTCGACCACGTCGAGGAGCTCCACGTCGAGCAC
>DATFMW010000474.1:0-9161 GCA_035266765.1 Gaiellaceae bacterium
GGACCGGTGCACGTCTACGCGCAGAACGTCCATTGGGCCGACGAGGGCGCGTTCACGGGCGAGGTCTCAGGGGCGATGCTGCGCGAGCTGGGCGTCGCCGGCGCGATCGTCGGGCACTCCGAGCGGCGCCAGTACTTCGGCGAGACCGACGAGACGACCGCGCGGCGCGCCGAAGCCGCGCTCGCGGCGGGGCTCCACGTGATCGCGTGCGTCGGCGAGCTCGAGGAGGAGCGCGAGCGGGGCGAGACCGAGGAGGTGCTCCGGCGCCAGGTCTCCGTGCTGCCGGACGACAACCGGCTCGTCGTCGCCTATGAGCCGGTCTGGGCGATCGGCACCGGGAAGACCGCGACGCCCGCGATGGCCCAGGAGGCGCACGCGTTCGTGAAGTCGATCCTCGACCGGCCGGTGCTCTATGGCGGCTCGGTCAAGCCCGACAACGCGGCCGAGCTGATGGCACAGACCGACGTCGACGGCGCGCTCGTCGGGGGCGCCTCGCTCCAGGTGGAGTCGTTCACGGCGATCTGCGAGGCGGCGGCGGCCGCAGGGCCGTGACCGCCGTCCCGCTCGTCGCGCTCGTCATCCTCGACGGCTGGGGGCTCGCGCCGCCCGGACCCGGCAACGCGATCGAACTCGCCGACACGCCCGTCTTCGACCGGCTCTGGCGCGAGTACCCGCACACCCAGCTCGCCGCCTCCGGCGAGGCGGTCGGACTCCCTGCGGGGCAGATGGGCAACTCCGAGGTCGGTCACCTGACGATCGGCTCGGGCCGCATCCTCGACCAGGACTTCCAGCGCGTGAACCGCTCGATCGGCGACGGCAGCCTCTTCGCGAACGATGCGCTCGTCTCGGCGTTCCGGCGCGCGCGTGAGCGCGGGGGAGACGTCCACCTGCTCGGGCTCGTCTCTACCGGCGGTGTCCACTCGCACATCGACCACCTGCGCGCGCTGCTCGAGCTCGCCGCGCGCGAGGAGATGGCGGACCGCACCTGGGTGCACGCGTTCACCGACGGGCGTGACGTCGCACCCGACTCCGCCCTGAACGACCTCGCGGAGCTCCCGGACGAGCGGATCGCCACCGTCGCCGGCCGCTACTACGCAATGGATCGCGACAACCGTGCGGAGCGAACCCAGCTCGCGCTCGACGCGATCCTCGAGGGGAGTCCGGAGCCCGCGGAGCACGCCGTCGAGGCTGTGGAGGCGAGCTACGCCGCGGGCTTGACCGACGAGTTCATCAGGCCTGTCTCCGCTAGCGGCCGGCCCCGGCTCCAGCCGGGGACGGACGCGGCGATCTTCTTCAACTTCCGGCCCGACCGCGCACGGCAGCTCTCGCGGAAGCTCGTGGAGGCAGGTGTCGACCTGACGACGATGACGAGCTACGGCGACGAGTTCGACCTTCCGGTTGCCTTCCCCGAGCAGGACGTGACGCAGGTGATGGCCGAGGTGCTCGCCGGGCACGGGGCGCGGCAGCTGCACGCGGCCGAGACGGAGAAGTACGCGCACGTGACGTACTTCTTCAACGGCGGCCGCGAGGAGGAGTTCGACGGTGAGACGCGCGTGCTCGTGCCTTCGCCGCGCGACGTGCCGAGCTACGACCACAAGCCGGAGATGTCAGCGGCCGGCGTCGCCGACCGGGTTGTCGAGGAGATCGAAGCGGGCGGCTACGCGTTCGTCGTCGTCAATTTCGCGAACCCGGACATGGTCGGCCACACCGGCGTCATCCCCGCGGTCGTCTGCGCCGTCGAGACGGCGGACGCCTGTCTGGGACGCGTCGTCGCGGCGGTGGAGCACGCGGGGGGCGTCTGCCTCGTCACCGCCGACCACGGCAACGCCGAGACGCTCCTCCAACCCGACGGCGTGAGCCCGCACACCGCGCACACCACGAATCCCGTCCCGCTGATCCTCACCGCGAAGGGCGCGCAGCTTCGCGAAGGCGCGCTCTCCGACCTCGTCCCGACGGCGCTCGCGCTGCTCGGGCTCGCCAAGCCGAATGTAATGACCGGGGAAAACCTGGCGAATGTGACGTGAAAGTCGGGTTATAGTGGGTGGTCTTGCCGCTCCCCCAGCCCGACCTCGGCGTTCTACGGAAGGCACAGCGTGGCGATGAGCGTGCCTTCTCCATCATCGTGCGCGCCTATCAGGTGCCGGTGTTCAACTACGTGCTGCGCATCGTCGGCGACCGGTCGCTCGCCGAGGACCTGACGCAGGAGGTCTTCCTGCGCGTCTACCAGGGGCTGCCGCGCTTCTCGGCCCGCTCGAAGTTCACGACCTGGCTCTTCCAGGTGACGAAGAACCGTGTGCTCGACGAGCTGCGCGCGACCGAGCGTCGCCCGCGCGCGGTCGTCGACCTCGAGGATGCGCCGCCGCTCGAGGTGCTCGACGCGCCGTTCGAGCGAGTCCAAACGATCGACGCCGTCTGGCGCGCGGTCGGGGTCCTCACCGTCGAGCTGAAGATGGCACTCCTGCTCCGCGACGTGGTCGGACTCTCGTACACCGAGATCGCGGACTCGCTGGAGATCACCCTCGCCACCGTGAAGTGGCGGATCTACAAGGCACGCGAAGAGGTTCAGCTCTCGCTCGCCCGCGAGGGGATCCACCTGTACGGCGCGGCCGAGGACGAGCCGGCGCAGTCGCCCGCCCTGCGCGGCTGAGCGCTCGTCCTACTGGCCCTGCGCGAGCCTGCGCGCGAGCGGCTCCGGCAGGCCCGCCTCGACGATCTCCGCCTGTGTCCGGGCGATGTCGTAGTCGACGCGTCGAAACGAGGCGCGCCGGGCCTCGAGATCGAGGAGGAGGTATGCCGCGCGCGGGTCGCCGTCGCGCGGCTGGCCGACCGAGCCGGGGTTGAGCAGGCAGCGGTCCGCCGACAGGTCGATCTCGGTGCCTGCCGAGGCGAGACCGCCCGCGGCTTTGCCGTCGTGCAGGACGGCGACGAGCGCCGCGTGGCTGTGCCCGACCAGGACGAGCGCGGCCTCGGTCTGCTCGAGCGTCGCCTCGGCCGCCTCGTCGGAGAGGACGTACTCCCAGATCGGGTCGCGGGCGCTGCCGTGATAGAGGTCGACTCCCTCGCGCTTGCCCTGCGGGACGAGCCTGCCGAGGAACGCGGCCGCCTGCTCGGCGAGCACGTCGCGCGTCCACGTCGCCGCCCTGGCCGCATCGCCGCTGAACTCGAGCACGTCGATCGTGCCGCAGACGGCGAGGTCGTGGTTTCCCGCGAGGCAGATCGCCGCACGCGCCTCGACGGCCGCGCAGCACTCGTTCGGGCGCGGCCCGTAGCCGACGAGGTCGCCGAGGCACCACAGCTCGTCGGGCGCGTCGGCGTCGATCGCCGCGAGTACCGCCTCGAGGGCGTGCAGGTTCGAGTGGATGTCGGAGACGACTGCGACGCGCATGGGCGCGGGAAGGCTAGATGGTTGAGGCGACGATCGCGGGCGCCTCGTGGCCTCAACCATCTACTCGCGGCGTCCGACGAGCCGTGCCGCCACCAGGCCGGCGAGCACGGGCACGGTGGCGGGCACCTCGCTCGTCGTCAGCAGGAGCAGGCCCCACAGGCCGGCGGCGGCACCCGTGGCGGCTGCGGCGACGAGGCGGGCCCGGCGGGCGACGACGACGCCGAGGAGCGCGGGCGCGAGCAGGTCGAGCCAGCCCATGAGCGCCGAGCCGAACGTCGCGTCCTGGAGGCTCGGCAGCGGGGTCCCCGCGGCGACGGGCAGCACGACGGCATGGAGCGCCGTCGTCGCGGGCTGCACCTGCGCGGTGCCCCAGACGAGCACCACGTCGAGCACGGCGACCACGACGAGACCGAGCTCGATCGACCAGATCGGCGCCACGACCGCGGCCGCGCCGGCCGCGGCGAGACACGCCCCCGCGACGAGCAGCACACCGGCGCCGTCGCCGACGAGCCCACCCATTTGCCATGCCACGAGCCAGAGCGCAGCGGCGGCTGGAGGCCAGAGCCACCAGCGGCGCCGCCGCCCGACGAGACCGCCGGCAGCCGCGAGCACGGGCGTGCCGAACGTCGCGAGCAGCGCGAGCGCGCGCGGCCCCTGCGACACGGTGTCGAGCACCGCGACGCCCGCGCCGAGCAGCGCCGCGGGCGCGACGAGCCCGACGAGCACGCGGCCCCGCTGCGGCGCACCGCGTGCCGGCGCCGCCACCGTCGCCGCCTGGGCCGCGCAGAGCGCGGCGTACGACGGGACGAGCGAAAGGCTCAGCGGTCCGGCGCCTCGGGGAGGTTCCGGATCCCTTCGGTCGTGACGTACTTCGACCAGGTGTCCTGGAGGGCCGCGATGAGCTCCTCGATGAAGCGGGGCGACGCGTTGACGCGGGCAACGACCGCACCCGGCACGTCGCCCTCCTCGACCTCATGCTCGACCCGCGCGAACGTAATCGTGAACTCGTACTGCGAGAAACTGACATTCGCGAAGTTCGCGTAGACGCCCCCGAGCAGCTCAGGGTCGAGATGGATGTTCAGACGGCGCTCGCCCGCCTCCGACTCCGGATCCAGATCGTCCGCCACGCGCACATACTACGACCGTGGCTCCGAACCTCCGGCTCCGCCAGACCGTCCGCGTCTTCGTCGCGGTCGTCGCCACGCTCGTGGTCGGCTCGGTCGGCTTCCGGCTGATCCTGCACGAGACGTGGCTGCAGGCCGTCTACCGCTCCGTCGTGACGACGACGCTCACCGGACTCGACACCGTGCCGACCTCGGACTCGGCCCGGCTGCTCTCGATCCTGCTCGTCCTGGCGGGTCTGACGATCATCGCGTACGCCGGTGCGGTTATCGTCGAGACGATGGCCGGGGGCGTGATCACCGGCGTCCTCGCACAGAGACGGAGGGAACGGGCAATCGGACGTCTGCACGACCACTTCATCATCTGCGGCTACGGCCGCGTCGGCCGTCGCGTCGCCGAGGAGTTCCGGCACTCCCGTGTGCCGTACGTGGTCGTCGACCACAGCGAAGAGGCGGTCGCGGCGGCGGAGGAGCGGGGCGACCTGATCGTCCACGGCGACGCGACCGTCGACGCGGATCTCGCGCGGGCCGGGCTCGATCGGGCACGCGGGCTCGTCGCCGCCTCCGACTCCGACGCGGACAACCTCTACATCACGCTCACGGCGCGGGCCGCCGAGCCGAGCCTCTCGATCGTCGCGCGCGCCTCGACCGAGTCGGCCGAGCGGAAGCTGAGGCTCGCCGGCGCCGACCGGGTCGTCCTCCCGTACTCGACGGCCGGCCAGGTGATGGCGAACCTCGTGCTGAAGCCGCAGGTGACCGCATTCCTCGACGTCGTCACGACCGCGACCGGGCCCGATCTCCAGCTCGCCGAGATCGAGGTGCGCCCGACCTGCCCGGCCGCCGGCCACACGATCCGCGACCTGCGGATCCGGCACGAGACCGGCGCGATCGTCGTCGCGCTGCGCAAGCCGGACGGCACCTTCGACACGACCCCCGAGCCGGACACGGCGATCGAAGTGGGGGACGTCCTGATCGGCGTCGGCTCCCCGGACGAGATCCAGCGGCTCGAAGACCTCTTCGCCCCGACGGAGATCGTTGCCGGCTGATCCGGTCAGCGACCTCGCGGCGGCGCTCGCGGACGGAACCGGCGCGGACGTCGAGCTCGAGCGGCCGAGCGACCAGGCGCACGGCGACTACGCGACGAACGCGGCGATGCGTCTCGCCGGCACGCTGCGCCGGCCGCCGCGGCAACTCGCGGAGGAGCTGGCCGAGCGGGCGGCCGGGCTGCCGCATGTCGAGCGCGTCGAGATCGCCGGGCCGGGCTTCGTCAACCTCCATCTGCGCGACGAGTGGTTCGCGGATGCGCTCGCGTCGATCCTCGCTGCGGGCGAGGGCTACGGCGGCGGCTGGGCGGCGCCCGTCCAGAGGATCCAGGTCGAGTGCGTCTCCGCCAACCCGACCGGGCCGATTGTCGTCGCCTCGGCCCGCAACGGCGCGTACGGCGACGCCGTCGCGCGCCTGCTCGCGTTCGGCGGGCACACGGTCGAGCGCGAGTACTACTACAACGACTCCGGCGCCCAGATGGATAGGTTCCGGGCCTCCGTCGACGCGGCGCGGCGCGGGGAAGAGCCGCCCGAGGACGGCTACCACGGTGCGTACGTCGCTGCCCTCGCTGCGGAGCCGGGCGATCCGGTGCCGGCGATGCTGCACCGGATCGAGGGCTCGCTCGAGCGCTTCCGCGTCCACTTCGATTCGTGGCGGCGTCAGAGCGAGCTCGAGCAGCGCCTCCCGGAGCTGCTGCCGCGCCTCGACACCTACGAGCAGGACGGGGCGCTCTGGGCGCGCTCGTCCGCCTACGGGGACGAGGAGGACCGCGTGCTGCTCCGCTCGGGCGACCGGACGCCGACGTACCGCGCAGCCGACGTCGTGTACGTCGTCGACAAGCTCGAGCGCGGCTTCGACCGGGCGATCTACGTGCTCGGCGCCGACCACCACGGCACCCGCAACTGGTACGGCGCCGTCGCCCGGATGCTCGGCTACGACCCGGAGCGGCTCGAGGTGCTGCTCTACCAGCTCGTCCACCTGACGCGCGGTGGCGAGAAGACGAAGATGTCGAAGCGCCGGGGCGACGTCGTCTTCCTCGACGACTTCGTCGACGAGATCGGGGTCGACGCCGCACGCTGGTACCTCGTCAACCGAGGGCCGGACCAGACGATCGAGATCGACATCGACCTCGCGGCGGAGCGCTCGCAGAAGAACCCGGTCTACTACGTCCAGTACGCGCACGCCCGGATCGCCGGGATCCTGCGCAACGCGGAAGGCGCTACGGCCGCGGCCGAGCCCACGGGGCCGCTCGCGTCCGAGGAGCGGGAGCTCGTGAAGCGGCTCGCCGAGCTGCCGCGCGTCGCCGGCGATGCGGCGGCGAAGCGCGGGCCGCAGGCGATTCCCGCGTACGTGATCCGGGTCGCGGACGACTTCCACCGCTTCTACCACGAGCACCGCGTGCTCGAGAGCGACCAGCAGGCGTTCCGGCTCGGACTCTGCCGGGCGACCGCGGCAGTGATCGCGCGCTGCCTCGACCTCGTCGGGGTCGAGGCGCCGGAACGTATGTAACGATTCGCGCGATGAGCGACGGGCTGCTGCTCAGCCGACGCGAGCGTCTGGTCCGTTTCGAGACGCGCTTCGGAGCGGGCCTCGGGCCGTCGCTCGCACTCGTCGCGGCGGCGTTCGCGCTCGGCGCGGATGCGGTCGGCGTCGCGGTCGCGGTGATGGCGATGCTCTGCGCCGTGCTCGTCGGCACAAGCGCGCGAACCGTGCGCGGGGCAGCGGTGGCGGGGCTCGCGGTCGCCGTGGCGCTCTTCCTGCTGCAGCTCGTCCTGGCCTGGTTCATCACACATCCCGTGGTGCAGCCGTAGCGACCTGTTTAGGATCGGTTCGGTGAGCTCGCGGACCGCACCCGACCGGAACATCGCCATGGAGCTCGTCCGCGTGACGGAGGCGGGCGCGATGGCGGCCGCGCGCTGGATCGGGCGCGGCGCGAAGGAGAGCGCCGACCAGGCAGCCGTCGACGCGATGCGCTACGTCCTCGACAGCGTCGCGATGCGCGGGGTCGTCGTGATCGGCGAGGGGGAGAAGGACGAGGCGCCGATGCTCTACAACGGCGAGGAGGTCGGCAACGGGCAGGGGCCCGAGGTCGACGTCGCCGTCGACCCGCTCGAGGGGACGCGCCTGACCGCGCTCGGCCAGCCCGGCGCGATTGCGGTGATGGCGGTCGCCGAGCGCGGCACGATGCTGTTCCCGGGCGCGGCGCTCTACATGGAGAAGATCGCCGTCGGCCCGCGTGCGATCGACGCGATCGACATCACGAAGAGCCCGACCGAGAACGTGCAGCGCATCGCCGAAGCGCTCGGGAAGGCGCCGCGCGAGGTCGACGTCGTCGTGCTCGAGCGCGAGCGGCACGAGGAGCTGATCGCCGAGCTGCGCGAGGCGGGCGCGCGCGTGCGGCTGATCCGCGACGGCGACGTTGCGCCGGCGATCGCCGCGGCGCAGCCCCGCACGAGTGTCGACGTCCTCTACGGCATCGGCGGCACCCCGGAGGGCGTGATCTCCGCGGCCGCGCTCAAGTGCGTCGGCGGCGGCATCCAGGGGCGGTTGTGGCCGCGAAACGACGAGGAGCGCGCACAGCTGCTCGCCGCCGGTCTCGACCCGGCGCGGGTGCTGCACACGAACGATCTCGTCTCCGGCGAGGACGTCTTCGTGGCGGCGACCGGCGTGACGGCCGGCCCGCTGCTCCAGGGTGTCCAGTACTCGGACGGCGGCGCGATCACGGACTCGATCGTCATGCGCTCGCGCTCCGGCACGGTGCGTCGCGTCGTCGCCCAGCAGTCGCTCGCGAAGCTCTCGGCCCTCACGGGCTTCGAGTACACGTAGCCCGGAAACGCTGCGCGGTTCCTCGCTCGGACACGGAACTCCGGACGGCCGAGAGCGCGGTCTCGGCCGTCCTCCGTGCTGTTGCCGACGTGCGCTGGCCTGGACGGTCTGCCTGCCCCGACGCAGGCGGACGCGCCTGTCGGCGGGTCCACCCGCTTCGTTCGCGTCGACGTAACGCGCCTGCGGCCGCGTTACGTCGACGCCTCGGCGGCTTCGTGCTGCGGAACCACAAGAGCCGGAGCATAAGCCTGGCTTCGCCGGCTTACGCGTAGGCGAACCAGCAGACGGTCCTCCGATAGCACGACCGGCTGCGCCACAACGGCGAATTCACCAAGAGCATCGAAGGCCAAGACAGCACGGAGCGCGCCGGAGACCGCGCTCTCCGGCGCGCAGAGTTCCGTGTCCGCGCGAGGAACCGCGCCAGCGGTTCCGGCCTAGACGCGCTCCATCGCCGGCGCGTAGGCGCCCGTGCGCGCGGCTGAGTTCATCTTCGCACGGTGGTAGTACGCGCGCTGTCCGGCCACGACGTTCTCCGGCTTGCCACCCCACGCCTTCAGCGCGGGCGCCTGGAGGGCGCGGCCGTACGAGAACGAGAGCTCCCACGGGTGCGGGCCGCGCGCGTTCATCGCGTTCAGGTGCACGGTCGCGTCCTCGTCCGACTGGCCGCCCGAGAGGAACACGATTCCGGGCACCGCCGCCGGCACATGCTTGGAGAACACGTGGAGCGTCGCCTCGGCGACCTCGTCGGCGTCGGCGCGGTCGGAGGCCTCGTAGCCGGAGAGGAC
>DATFMW010000475.1:0-2884 GCA_035266765.1 Gaiellaceae bacterium
GCCGCCGCGGCCGGGCTCGTCGCCCTCGTCTGCCTGTCGCCGCAGCTCGCCCGCTCGCGTCGCGCGCGGGCGGCAGCCGGCCGGGCCGCCGGTTCCGCCGGGCAGAAGGGCGCCGCGCCGTCGATCGACCCGACGCAGCGCGCGCTTCTGTACCTCGTCTCCTTCGCCGTCTTCTTCGCGCTCGGGTCGATGCCGCAGACGCTGCTGCCGCTGATCGGGGCCGACCACTACAGGCTCTCGGCCGGCGTCGTCGGGCTCCTGCTGGGCGTGGGCGGCGTGTGTCGGTTCGTCGGTGCGGCGGTGGGAGGCGTCGTCGCCGACCGCTACTCCCGGAAGGCCGCGCTCGTGCCGTCCCTCCTGACGATGGGTGCGGGAGCGGTGCTCCTCGAGCTGCCCGGCGGGCCCGTCGTCTGGGTCTCGTCGATCGTGCTGCTCTCGCTCGGCTCGTTCGGCGTGACGGTCGCCGCGACGATGCTCGCCGACCTCGGTGGGGGCGTGCGCGTGGGGCGGCGCCTCGGCTCCTTCCGCTTCGTGGGCGACTTCGGGCTCGTGATCGGGCCACTCGTCGCCGGCTGGCTCTATGACGCCCTGGGCACGGGTGCCGCGGTCGCCGCCGTCGGCGGGTTGCTCGCCGTGTGCGCCCTCGTCGCCGCCGTCGCGCTCGACGAGACGCGCCACCTGCCCGTGCCCGTCGGGCTCGACGTCGTCGGCTGAGCAGCCGAGGCGCGGGCGAGCGCACAATCGATTGGTGTAGGCTCTTGCGGTGCGCCTCGTCTCCTACGCCGGCGGCTTCGGCCGGATCGACGGCCCGGTGGTCGTCCCGATGGGAGACGACCTCGTGCGCTGGCTCGACGGGGCCGAGGCGGTCGAGGGCGAGCCGTTCCCACTCGAGTCGGTCGAGCTCCTTGCGCCCATTCGACGGCCGGGCAAGATCATCTGCGTCGGGCGAAACTACGTCGCACACGCGCACGAGCGCGGCTTCGACGCTCCACCCGAGCCGATCCTGTTCCCGAAGTGGGCGAACTCCGTGAGCGCGCCCGGTGCGACGGTCGTCGTGCCCGGCGCGACCGTCGAGCCCGACTGGGAGGCCGAGCTCGGCGCCGTGATCGGCTCGCACTGCTCCCACGTCTCCGTCGAGCACGCTCTCGAGCACGTCGCCGGCTATACGTGCCTCAACGACCTCACCGCCCGCGACCTGCAGAACCGCGTCAGCCAGTGGACGCGCGGGAAGGCGGTCGACGGTTTCCTGCCGATGGGCCCGTGGCTCGTCACCGCCGACGAGGTCGGCGACCCGCAGACGCTCGCGGTGCGCTGCCGCGTGAACGGCGAGACGATGCAGGACGGGCACACGAGCCTGATGATCTGGAACGTCGCCGAGCTCGTCTCGTTCATCAGCGAGACGATCGCGCTCGAGCCGGGGGATGTGATCGCGACCGGCACGCCGGCCGGCATCGGCGCGGCACGCACGCCGCCCGTGTTCCTGCGGGACGGCGACGTCGTCGAGGTCGACGTCGAACGGGTCGGCCTGCTCGAGACGACGATCAGCGCGCCGCACCGCCCAGCCGCCGAGTGAGCACGGACCCGCGCATCGGCGTTCGCCTCGAGGGCGGGCTCGATGCGGACGACCTCGCAGGGCGCTACGCCGACTGGCTCGTGCGGATCGAGCAGATGCACCAGGACGCGCGGCCGCTGGCGAACCCGGAGCCGGCATTCACGACGCTCTCGCGGCCGCTCGCCGAGGCGCGCGTCGGGCTGCTCACGAGCGCGGGGGCGTACCTCGACGGGGACACCCCGTTCGACGTCGAGGATCCGCACGGAGATCCGTCGGTCAGGGTCATCCCCGGCGACGTCGATCCCTCGCAGCTCCGCTTCGCGCACTCCCACTACGACACGACGCGGGCCGAGCAGGACCCGAACGTCGTCCTCCCGGTCGGGCCGCTGGGCGCGCTCGTCGCCGACGGCGCCGTCGGCGCGACGGCCTCGCTCCACGTCGGGATGATGGGCTTCAACCCCGACCCGCGCCGCATCGCCGCCGAGTCCGCTCCGCGCGTCGTCGAGCTCTTCGCGGCCGACGGCGTCGACGTGGTCGTTCTCAGCCCCGGCTGACCGATGTGCCACCAGTCCGTGGGACTGGTCCAGCACGCGCTCGAGACGGCGGGCATCGCGACGGCGAGCGTGACGCTCCGGCCCGACATCACCGCGCACATGAACGTCTCGCGCGCCGCGTTCGTCCGCTTCCCGCTCGGCAACCCGTTCGGCGAGGCGAACCGCCCCGACCACCAGCGCCGCATCCTCGAGGAGCTGCTCGGGCTCGTCGTCTCGGCCCGCGAGCCGACGCTCGTCGAGCTGCCGTACCGTTGGCGCAGAATGGACGCACTCCTGTGACCTATTACGAGCGGGCGAAGCCGGCATCGGAGGAGCTGGAGCGCACGTTCTACGCGGCGCTCGAGGCGGCCGACCGGTACGCGGCGTTGATGGACGCGCTCGCAGCCGAGGAGGAGGCCCGTGACGAGCCGAACGCCGAGCTCGTGCGCCGCTTCCGCCACCAGCGCAGCGAGGCGGCCGAGCTGACCGGCGCGATGGAGGGCCAGGCCCTGGAGACGCTTCTGCGCATCATCGACCGCGTGCTGATGATCAAGCACACGGAAGAGGGCAAGTTCGTCTAGGCAGGACGCGTCCGTCTCGGACACGTCCGGTACCTGATACCGGCCGTGTCCGAATCGGCCATGCCCCCAAGGGACGGGAGCCGCGACGAGCCGTTCGTGGCGCAGTTCCTCCGGCGAGCACACGTCTCGTCCGGACGTGTCCGGTAACTGATACCGGACACGTCCGTCTCGGCCGGGTCTAGGAGTGCTCGGCGGGGCCGGCGAGCGAGATGTCGATC
>DATFMW010000476.1:0-2284 GCA_035266765.1 Gaiellaceae bacterium
CCCTGGCAGCTCGCGCTCGTGCTCGCGTTCCTGCTCTGCAACCCGATCTTCTACAGCTTCTACGCGAACACAGCCGAGCACCCGCGCTTCCTCTACGCGAGCCTGCCCGAGCTCTTCGTCCTCTGGGCCGCGGGTCTGGCCGTGGTCGTCGCCCGAGTGCCGCAGCTGCGACCGGCCGCCGCGCCGCTGCGCCGGTGAGGACGCTCCGCACGGCGGCGCTCGGCGCGGTGCTCCTCGTCGCCGCGTGCTCGCTGCCGAACGTCGGCCTCTGGAACGGGCAGGGGCAGGCGGACACCGGCCTCTACTCGCAGTACGGCGCGCGGATCGCGCACGGCGCGCTGCCGTACCGCAGCGGCTTCTCGATGGAGTTCCCGCCGGGGGCGATCCCACCCCTCGCGGTACCCGCGCTGCCGGGCGGCCACTACGTGGCGTGGTTCAAGGCGTTCGAGCTCCTCTGTGGCATCGCGGCGGTGGCGGCCGTGGCGTTCGCGCTCGCGGAGGCACCTGCGGCACGGCGCTACGGAGCGGTCGCTGTCGCGGCGGTCGCGCCGGCGGCGCTGGGCCCGATCGTGCTGAACAGCTTCGACCTCTGGCCGGCCGCGCTCGCGGCGTGGGCCGTGGCGCTCACCGTCCGCGGCCGGCCCCGCTGGGGGCTCACGCTGCTCGGCGCGGCGACGGCTGCGAAGCTCTACCCCGTCCTGCTGGCGCCCGCGCTGCTTACGCTCGTGGCGCGGGAGCACGGCGGACGCGAGGTGCGGCGAGGACTCGCCGCCGGAGTCGCGGTCGTCACGGCGATCTTCCTTCCCTTCGCGGCTCTTGCGCCGGGCTGGCTGCGCTACGCGCTCCAGGAGCAGGCCACCCGCGGCCTTCAGATCGAGAGCCTCGGCGGCTCGATCCTCGGCGTCGCGCACCGCCTCGGCGCCGGCTTCCACGTGACCGTGACGCACGCGCCCTTCTCGTTCGACATCGCAGGCGGCGCGGCGAGGGCGCTCGCGACCGTGCTCTCGCTCCTCGTCCTCGTCGCCGTAGCCGCCTCCTGGCGTGAGCTCGCCCACGGCCCGGCCGGCCGCGACCGAACACTGCTCGCCGTTGCGGCCGCCGCGGTCGCGTTCGTCGCGTTCGCGAAGGTCCTCTCACCCCAGTACCTGCTGTTCCTCGTCCCCCTCGTCCCGCTCGCGGACTCGGTCGCGGCTTCGGCGCTCCTGCTCATCGCGCTCGGGCTGACACAGGTGTGGGCGCGCTTCCCGGGGCCGTTCCTCGCGCTCACGCATCTCGGCCCGGCGATCTGGGCGACGCTCGCCCGGAACCTCGTCCTCGTCGCGCTCTACGGGCTGCTGCTCCGCGGTCTGCGCGCGAGCCGGGCGACGAGCAGCCCGTAGAGCGCCAGCACGACGAGGTTCCGGGCGAAGACCCACCACGCGAGCGCGTTCTTGTACGCGAGCCCGTTGGGGCCGCCGGGCGCCGAGAAGCGGTCGAAGACACCGTGCGTGAGCCCGGCGACGACAAGGGTTCCGGCGGCAGCGACGGGGCCCGCCGCGGGAACGAGCGGCACGAGCCAGTCGACGTACTGCGGAGAGAACACCTTGCCGAAGGCGATGAAGCCGAGCACGGCCGCCGCGGCCGCGACGAGCCGGTCGCGGCGGCGGCGCCAGAAGAGCCAGGCCACGAGCAGCACGGCACCGAGCTCGAGTACCGTCGATAGCGCCCCGATCACGTCGGCCAGCGAACCGACGACATCGGTCGAGCTGGGGCTCTGCGTCGCCGCCGTCACGTGATAGAGGCCGAGCCGGTTGAGAACGAGCAGGATCGAGCCGCCGAAGCTCTCGATCTCGAGCCCGCGCTTGAGCTGGATCCAGTAGCTGTAGCGGAGCCCGCCGGGCCCCGCGATCGCGAACGGCACGTGCACGAGCACGAGCACGCCGGCGAACCAGGCGAGCCCGCGACGCACGAGGTCACGCCCGCCGCGTTCCCACGACTCGACGAGGGCAAGCGGCAGCAGGACGACCGGGTACACCTTCGCCGCCACCCCGAGCGCGAGCAGGACGTAGACGGCCCGCTCGTGCCGGCGCACGAATGCCAGAAGCGCAGCCGCGACGAGGAAGGCCGGCCAGAGGTCGTACGCGTTGAGGAAGATCCGGCCGGCGACAAGCGGCGCGACGCCGGCTGCGACGGCCGCGCCGACGATCCGCGGCCGCGACGCGCGTATCGACGCGAGCACGGCGACGAGGAGCGCGACCGAGCCGGCCCCGAGGAGCGCCATCGTCCACTTGAACGCGGCGGCGTA
>DATFMW010000477.1:0-2695 GCA_035266765.1 Gaiellaceae bacterium
TGCCCGCCGGCGCGACGCCGATCGACTTCGCGTACGCCGTCCACACCGACGTCGGCCACCGCACCGTGGGCGCGAAGGTGAACGGGCGCATCGTCCCGCTCCACTACCGGGTCCGCAGCGGCGACCGCGTCGAGATCCTCACCTCCAAGGCCGGGCGCGGCCCGTCGCGCGACTGGCTTTCGCTCGTCGCGTCGTCGCGGGCGCGCAACAAGATCCGCCAGTTCTTCTCGCGCGAGCAGAAGGAGGATCTCGAGGCAAAGGGCCGCGAGTCGCTCGAGCACGCGCTGAAGGGGCAGAACCTCCCGTACAAGAAGCTCGCGGGCTCGGCGGTGCTCGCCGGCGTGATCCGAGAGTCCGGCTTCAAGAAGGCCGAGGACTTCTACCTCGCGCTCGGCTCCGGGAAGCTGACGGCGACGCAGATCGTCAACAAGGTCCTCCAGCGCCTGAAGGTCGAGGAGGTCGCAGAAGAGGAGGCCGTCCTCCCGCGCAAGAGGCCGAAGGCGCGGGACGCGCTCGACAGCAACACGTACGGGATCAAGGTCGTCGGCGTCGAGGACGTGCTCGTCCGGCTGGCGAAATGCTGTACGCCGGTGCCGGGCGACGAGATCGTCGGCTACATCTCGCTCGGCAAGGGGATCACGATCCACCGCGACGACTGCCCGAACGTGCGTGCCCTGCGCCGGAACCCGGAGCGGTTCACACCGGTCGAGTGGGAGGGAGGCGTCTCGCAGAGCTTCCGCGTCCAGATCGCCGTCGATTCGTGGGACCGGGCGCGCCTGCTCGAGGACGTCGCGCGGACGTTCTCCGAGCACGGCGCGAACATCGTCTCCTACGGCGGGACGGTCGAGGATCAGATGGCGCGCAACTGGTACGTCGCCGAGGTCGGCGACGTGAAGGCGCTGCGCGCGCTCCTGACCGCGCTCCGGAACGTCGATGCCGTGTTCGACGCGTACCGCGTCACCCCGTCGTAGGTCGGGATCCCCCGTTCCAGGGATGTGGATCGGGAACGGCGGGGTACCCCGTTCGAGGGGTCGGCGGCTCGATCTCGCCTGAACAGGCGGTGCTCGCCCCTCGACCGAGGGACGCGGAGCGGCGATCCGCTCAGGCCTCCCAGGGCTCGCCGCCGGTGTCCCAGCCGACGAGGCAGTGACCCGAGATGAGCAGGGCGACGCGTTCGAGGAACGCTTCGTCGTCGGGGCCGGCGCCGTCGACGGCGAGCTCGGCGATCCGCTGGCCCTGCCAGGTCACGGGGACGCTCGTCCGCCGGGACTCGTCCGGCGCACCTGTCTGCGGGCCGAGGGCGAGGGCGTCCTCCTCGACGAAGAGGATGCCGGCCCAGGCGTAGCCGGCACGCTCGCGAAGCGCCTCGACGACCGCGCGGAGCACCTCGTCGGCGTCGCCGCCGCAGTTGAGGATCCGGTCGACCGCTTCGAGCGCGCCTGTGGTGCTAGGCGTCGACATCTGCTCCCTCGAACGCGGCCGCGATCTCCCGGAAATCGTCGGGGACGGTGGTCGCTCTGCGCTCGGCGAGGTCGACGTAGACGAGCGTCTGGTGCGCGGTGACCATGAGCATGTCGTCGGGCTCGCGGTAGGCGGCGAACTCGAACGTGACGCTCGTGCGGCCGATCCGCGAGACGCGGGCGAAGACTTCGATCTCGTCGTCGAAGACGGCCGGTGCGAAGTACTCGACGTCGTTGGCGCGCATGACGAAGTTGCCGTCGCGGGGGAGGTGCAGGAGGCCGAGGGCCCGGAGGTACTCGGTGCGGGCGAGATCGAAGTAGGGGTTGTAGCGGCCGTAGTAGACGACCCCTTGCGCGTCGGTGTCGGAGAATCCGACTCGCGTGCGGGCGGAGAACTTGAACGGCGGCCGGACTCCCATCGCGGCTGATCCTACGCACACGCCCTTCCGGACATGTCCCGGTCTCTGAGGACCGTTACGAGTTCCATGCAACTTCCCGGCGAAACATTGGAATCTCGTTTCCGGCCGGTTCGTCCGCGCTACCTTCATTTCTGTGGCCTCTCCGATCCGGCAGCTCGACCCGGAAGGGATCTACCACGTCGTCTCCCGCGGCAATAACGGCGGTGGCATCGTTCTCGATGCCGTCGATCGCTCCGTGTTCCGCCGGAGGATGAGCAGAGTCGCTGTCGAGTACGACTGGGAGGTGTTCGCGTGGTGTCTGATGACGACGCATGTTCACTACGTGATGCGGGCGCCGGAGGGCTGCATTTCAGCCGGTATGCAGGCGCTTCATAGTCGGCATGCCGTGGGCGTCAATCGCCGGCACGGGCGCACCGGCCATCTGTTCCAGAACAGGTTCTTCAGCGTTGCGATCGAGACCGATGCGCATCTCATCTCTTCGCTGGTCTACGTGAACCGCAATCCGTTTGCGGCATTCGCCGTCGAGGCCGCCGAAGACTGGCGCGACAGCAGCTATCGCGCGACACTGGGGCTCGCAGACGCTCCGGGCTGGCTTGCCTGCGACTTCGTGCTCGGCCTCTTCGGTCGGACGCCGTCCGTGGCTCGGCGGGCGTTGGCGGAGCTCGTCTCGAGCGGGCGTGTCCCGGCCTCTGAGGCCCTCGATGACGTGCGGCGGTACGAGGCGCGGGGAATCCTGCCGGAGCTCGTGGCTACGAGCGGATGAGCGCGAGCACCTCGTCGCGCTTGCGCTCCATCAGCTCCTGTGAGCGCGCCTCG
>DATFMW010000478.1:0-6126 GCA_035266765.1 Gaiellaceae bacterium
TCTCGAGGCCGGTCCGCCCGAGGATCGGGCTGTAGTCGGGCGAGAGGTCGCAGAGGCCCGTCCAGGCGCGCAGCACCCTGAGCCGCTCGAGCTGGGGGAAGAGCTCGAGCACGTGCCGGGTCGAGTCCTCGAGGAACGAGAGGGTGCCGGTCGAGCGGTAGGTCGTGTACGGCTCGATCTCGGCGCCGATCAGGAACTCGCCGCGGTCGGTCTGCGACACGTACACGTGCATCTGCGCCGAGACGATGATCGTGTCGAGGAACGGCTTCACCGCCTCGGTCACGAACGCCTGCAGGATGTGCGTCGTGATCGGCAGGCGCACGCGCGCGAGGTCGCAGACGAGCGTCGACCAGCCCGCGGTCGCGCTGACGAAGACGTCGGCCTCGACGCGCCCGCGCGGCGTCTGCACCGCGGTGACGCGGCCGCCGTCGGTCTCGATCGCCGTCACCGGGGTGTTCTGGTGCAGCTCGACGCCCTGCCGGTCGGCGCCGCGCGCGAAGCCCCAGACGACCGCGTCGTGGCGGATGATCCCGCCGGGCGCGTGGTAGAGCGCGCCGACGACCGGCCACGTGGGCTTCTGCGAGAGATCGAGCTGCGGGCAGATCTGCCCGATCTCCGGCGGCAGCACGACACGCGAGTCGATCCCGAGCAGCCCGTTCACCTCGGCGCGCTCCTGCATCACGCGCAGCGAGCTGTCCGAGTGCGCGAGCGTCAGATGCCCGTGCTGGGAGAACATGAGGTTGAAGTCGAGCTCCCCGGAGAGCTGCTCGTAGAGCTTGACGCTCCGCTCGTAGAAGGCGGCGCCCTCGGGCGTGCGGTAGTTCGAGCGGATGATCGTCGTGTTGCGGCCCGACGCGCCCGAGCCGATGTAGGAGCGCTCGAGGATCGCGACGTTGCGGACGCCGTGATTCTTCGCGAGGTAGTACGCGGTCGCGAGCCCGTGCGAGCCGCCGCCGACGATCACGACGTCGTAGCGCGACTGCAGCTCCTGCCGGGGACGCCACATGCGCGAGACGCGGAAGATGTCCTTCATCGGCCCAGCCCCGCCGCCATGTCGGCCGCCACCTCGGCGACGAAGTGCCCGAGCTCGCGCGGCACGAAGAGCCGGAACGTCTCGCCGTCGCGGCGCTGGATCAGCGCCCGCGTGCCGCGCGCGACCGCGCCGGTCGCCGGCAGCGCGCCGAGGTCGAGCTCGGTCAGCCGCCGCATCACGTCCTCGCCCTCGACGTCGAGGGCGGCGAGTGCCGCGGTCACGTCGTAGACGGCGTAGCCGGCGGCGGCGAGCCGCTCCCGCGCCTCGCGCGTCGGCCCCTCGCGGACGAGCAGTGCGCGCCCCGGGCCGAGTGGCAGGAGCTCCTCGCCGTCGGCGGGCGCGAGCGTCTCGACGGCGCCGCGCACCTCGAGCTTGCCGAGCGTCGAGCGGTCGGTCACGGCCGTGCCCGTTTGCGCATGCGCGAGCGGCGAGGCGAACGGCACCTCGGATGCGGCCAGGTCGGGGGAGAGGAACGCGAGCCGTGTCATGCGCGCAGCCGCTCCCCCTCGGGGTCGTAGAACGGTGCGAGCGTCACGGTGGCCGTCTGCGGCGCGCCGGCGACGTGGATCGTGATCGCCGTGCCCTCCTCGGCCTGGTCGGGATCGACCCAGGCGAGGCCGATCGCGCGTCCGACCTGCTCGCTCACCCGGGAGCTCGTGACGCGCCCGGCCGGGCGCCCGTCGCGGACGACCTGCGCGCCCTCGGGCGGCACGGCGCCGTCGTCCATCACGAAGCCGACGAGGCGCTCGCGCACACCGCGCTCACGCACGTGCTCGACCGCCCACTTGCCGACGAAGTCGTCCTTGTCGGCCTTGACGATCCACGGCATCCCGGCCGACAGGAGGTTCGACTCCGAGTCGGTGTCCTGGCCGACGATCACGTGGCCCTTCTCGAGGCGGAGCACGCGCTGCGGCTCGAGCCCGAACGGCACGGCGCCGCCGGCGACGAGCGCGTCCCAGAGATGCTCGCCCGCGCTCGCGGCACAGTGGAGCTCGTAGCCGAGCTCGCCGACGAAGCCGATCCGCATGGCGAGGCACGGGACGCCCGCGACCTCGAGCTCGCGCGCGTCGAGGTAGCGGAACGCGTCGTTCGAGACGTCGGCGCTCGTGAGCGCGGCAAGCGCCTCGCGGGCGTGCGGCCCGGCGAGGTTGACCGCGGCGAGCCCGCCCGTCAGGTTCGCGATCTCGACGTGGTAGCCCCACACCGCGTTCCACCACTCGAACCACTCGAAGACGCTCTCGGAGCCGGTCGACGTGGTCGTGACGTAGAAGAGGTCGTCCGCGAGCCTGGCGATCGTGCCGTCGTCGGTGATGCGGCCGCCGTCGGTCGTGAGCACGCCGTAGCGGACGCGTCCGACCTTCAGGTCGGCGAAGCGGTTCGGATAGAGGCGCTCGAGGAACGTCGCCGCGTCGGGACCCTCGACGACGAGCTTGCCGAGCGTCGAGACGTCGATCACGCCGAGCGAGGTGTGGACGGCGCGCACCTCCGCCGCCGGGTCGCCGTAGGAGAACGCCCGCCGCCACTGCCCCGTCCAGATCATCTCGGCGCCCGCCTGCTCGTGGCGGGCGTGGAGCGGCGTGCGCTTGCACGGCTCGTAATGGCGGCCGGCCAGCAGGCCGAGCTCGACCGGTGCCCACGGCGGCCGCGCGGTCGTCGTGCCGATCGCAGACTCGTCGGTGCCCGTCGCCTGGGCGAGCAGGCGGATCGAGGCCAGGTGGCAGAGCTTGCCCTGGCACGGGCCCATCGTCGCGGTCGTGTAGCGCTTCGCGAGCTCGATCGAGTCGAAGCCCTCCGCGACCGCGCGCGTCACGTCCTTCGTCGTGACGTCCTCGCAGAGGCAGACGACGCACTTTCCGTGCCCGTCGTACGACGCACGCGGGACGGCGGCGTCGTCGATCTCCCCGGCTGCGGAGCCGACGACCTCGACCCCCGGCGGCAGCTCGGTCGGGACGAAGATGCCGCGCCCGGGGTCGTACTCGATTCGCGCACCGGCCTGGGCGAGCAGCGCGTACGCGGGCTGACGCCCGCCCGAGACGACGAGCAGGTCGCAGTCGATCGCTTCGGAGTCGATCGTCACGCGGGCCAGCCGCCCGTTCTTGCCCGTCGCCTCGATGCGCTGCGGCCGCTCCTCCCGCAGGTCGACGACGCGGATGACCTCCGTGCCGGCACGCCGCAGGTCCTCGGCGACGCCGAGTCCGTTCTCGTCCGCGCTCACGATCACGGCTCGCTCGCCCGGCTTGATCGCCCACTCGTTCGCCAGACGCCGAACGGCGTTCGGCAGCACCACGCCGACGAGGTCGTTGCCCGGGAACACGAGCGGCTGCTCGAGCGCGCCCGTCGCGACGACGAGCCGCGCGGCCCGGACCCGGTAGAGGACGTCGCCCGCGTCGACGGGCACGAGCCCGCCCTCGTAGGCGCCGAGCGCCCGCGCGGGCGCGAGCAGCTCATAGCCGTGCGGCTCGAAGCCGCCGCGCTCGTCCACGAGCAGTGTCCGCTCGCCCGCCGCGGCCGCCTGCTCCGCCGCGGCACGTCCGCTCTCGCCGCCGCCGACGACGAGCACGTCCACGCGGCGGTGCTCGGTGTCGCGGCGCAGGTGCTTCGCGCCACCGACCCGGCCGAGTCCCGCGACGCTGCGAAGGAACCGCTCGTAGACCGGCCACAGCCGCCGCGGCCGGATCATCGTCCGGTAGTAGAAGCCGACCGGCGTGAACGGGCCGCCGAACCGGTCGACGATCGAGAGCAGGTCGCGGTCGACCGAGCCGCGCACGTTCTGCCCGCGCACGTCCGCGCCGGCGCGCAACGGCTCGACGCACGAGCGGACGCTCGGAACGCCGTCCACGGTGACCATGCAGTTCGCGCAGTGCCCCGAGCAGCAGAGGAGGCCGCGCGGCCGGTGGACCTTGAAGCTGCGCGAGAACACCCGCCGGCCGGCCGCGTAGAGCGCCGACCCGATCGTGTCGCCCGCGAAGCCCGAGACCGGCTTGCCGTCGAACGTGAACGCGACCGGCGCGCTCCGGTCGATCGCCTCGCCCTCCTGGGGTTCGAGCCTCACGGGGCGGGCACCTCGGTGCGGAGCACCTCGTTCGTGCGCGTGTCGCGCTCGGCGAGGAACCAGCGGCGGCAGCCGAGCCGGTGGTACCACCACTCGCGCTGGACACCGGCGGCGTTCGTGCGGAAGTAGACGTAGTCGGTCAGCTCGCGCAGCGTCGGCTCCGGCCCCGGGCGGTCGGTGACCTCGCCCTGGAAGCGGAACTCGTGCACGTCGCGCGCCCCGCAGTGCGGACAATCGAGCAGGAACGACATCAACGCCGCGCCCTCACGAGTGCAGGACCACCTCGTCGCCGAGCTCGCGCGTCCGCCGCTCGACGAACTCGGTCAGCTCCGCCTCGATCGCGTCGTCGAGGGGAGGTCGCTCGTAGCGCTCGAGCAGCTCGGGCCAGAGCTTCGCCGCGCGCGCGTTCTGGTCGAGGCTCCCCTTCTTCGTCCAGCGCTCGAAGTTCTCGGTCGACGCGATCATCGGCCGGTAGAAGCACTCGCGGAAGCGCTCGAGCGTGTGCACGGCGCCGAGGAAGTGGCCGCCGGGGCCGACCTCCTCGTGCGCGCCGAACGCGAGGGCCTCCTCGTCGATCACGGGTGGCGTGAACTGGACACGCAGGAGCTGGATCATCTCGACGTCGATCACGAACTTCTCGAAGCAGTTGACGAGACCACCCTCGAGCCAGCCGGCGCCCTGCCAGACGACGTTCGCGCCGGCGAGGAAGGCGGAGATCATCGTGTTGAACGCCTCGGTGCCGGCCTGCGCGTCGACGGTCTGGCTCGCGGTGAGCCCGCCGCCGCCGGAGCGCCACGGGAGCCCGTAGCGGCGGGCGATCTGGCCGGACGCGTAGACGCCGAGCGCCGACTCGGGGCCGCCGAACGCCGGCGAGCCGGACTGCATGTCGATCGCGGAGAGGAAGCTGCCCATGATCGACGGGTTTCCCGGGTTCACGAGCTGGAGCAGCGAGATCCCGGTCAGCACCTCGGCGGTCTGCTGGGCGAGCGCGGCGGCGATCGTCACCGGCGCCATCGCGCCCATGAGCAGGAACGGCGTCACGAGCACCGCCTGGCCGGCGGCCGAGTACTCGAGCATCGAGTCGAGCATCCGTGGGTCGTAGCGGAGCGGCGAGTTGACGTTCGCGTTCGCGAACATGACGGGCCGTTCCTCGATCTGCTCGCGGCCGCCGAAGAGGATCTCGCCCATCCGGATCGAGTCGCGCGCGTTTCCGGCCGAGAACGGGTCGCCCTCGAAGACCTTGTCCGAGAGCGTGATCAGGGCGAGGTTCTGGACGAGGTGGCGCGAGTCGAGCGGCAGGTCGTCCGGCTCGCAGATGTTTCCGCCCGGCGTGTCGAGCTCGTCGAAGACCTGCGTGAGCATGATCAGGCGTTCGAGGTCGGCGAGGGTGCCGTCGCGGCGCTCGTCGCCGAGCCGTACGAACGGCGGTCCCTGCGAGGGCGCGAAGATCATGTGGTCGCCGCCGATCACGAGGTCGTGCTCCGGGTTGCGGGCGCGCATCGAGAACTCCGAGGGCGCCTGCGCCACCTGCTCGAGCACCCAGTCGGGGTCGAAGCGGACGCGGTCGCCGTCGACGGCCTGGCCGGCCCCGGCGAACAGCCCGAGCGCGCGGGGATGGTCGAACTGGACGCCGATCTCCGAGACGAGCCGTCGCCAGCCGCGCTCGATCGTGTCGAGCGCCTCCGGGGTCAGCACCTCGTAGCGCGGCATCCGGTTGACGAACACGGGTGGATGTTGCCATATTCTCAACGAGAGTTGTAGATGCGACCACTGATTTTTTCACCCTGTCCCTTCCGGCCACGTCCCGTGACCAGGTCACGGGACGTGGCTCCCGAGGACATGTCCGGCCTGCGAGGCGCTCGGGACGAGGCGTCGTGACGCTGCCGCGCTCCTCGCCGTACGTCGTCGTCGGCGCCGGCATCCACGGCCTCTCGACCGCCTACCACCTGGCGCTCGAGCTGCGCGCCCGCGGGCGTGGCGGCGCGGACGTGCTCGTGCTCGACAAGACCGGCGCCGGCGCCGGCGCCTCCGGGATCGCGTG
>DATFMW010000479.1:0-5766 GCA_035266765.1 Gaiellaceae bacterium
CCAGGTCCCGAAGCAGGCGACGGTCAAGAAGGGCGACCGGCTCGTCACCGACGGCACCCGCGACGCACGGTATCCCGACCTCTATCCGTACGGGATCCCGATCGGGACCGTGTCGTCCGTCGGGATTCAGGACACGGCGTCGTACCTCCAGGTGCAAGTCGCGTCGTTTGCCGACCTCGGCTCGCTCGACTCCGTCGCGGCGCTGGTCAAGACCAAGGGCTCGTGAGCGCGTTCGACGGCGTCAAGGCCGCCGCGCTCCTCTTCGTCGCGGCGATCGTGCAGGTCTCGATCCTCACGCAGGTCCATGTGCTCGGCGGCGGCCCCGACCTGCTGCTCGTCACGCTCGTCGCCGTCGCGCTCCTGCGCGGGTCGGTGTTCGGCGCCGCGGGAGGCTTCTTCGGCGGCATTCTCGTCGACGTCGCGACGCTCGGGCAGCTCGGCCTGACCGCGCTCGTGCTCACCGTCGCCGGCTACTGGATCGGGCGCTATGGCGAGACGACGGGCCGGGAGCGCGCGCACGCACCGTTCCTGTCGGTCGCGGTCGTGACCGTCCTCTACGGCTTCGGTCTCCTGCTCGTCCACTTCGTGCTCGGCGAGCGCGCCCCGGCGGGACCGCTCGTACGCG
This sequence comes from Gaiellaceae bacterium, assembly GCA_035266765.1. Classification (GTDB taxonomy): domain Bacteria; phylum Actinomycetota; class Thermoleophilia; order Gaiellales; family Gaiellaceae; genus Palsa-739. The sequence goes on from DATFMW010000479.1 coordinate 626, forward strand.
GGCTCGGCCCCGCGATGCTCCTGAACCTCCTCCTCGCCGCGCCCGTGTACGGGCTCGCGCGGCGGCTGCTGCGCCCCGTCGACCGGGGCGACTTCGCGACCGAGGTGCAGCTTCTTGGCTAGCACCGGCGCGACGCCGACCCGGCCCGGCCCGCGCCGCGAGCCGCGGCGGCCGCGCGAGAACGGCGACGCTCCTGCCGTCGACAGCTACCGGCTGACCCCGAAGCTCGCGTTCCGGATCGCCGTGCTCGGCGGGATCGTCTTCGTCGTCTTCGCCGCGCTCTTCCTGCGCCTCTGGGCGCTCCAGGTGCTCTCCGGGACGCGCTACGTCGCCCAGGCCCAGGCGAACCAGTACCGCACCGTCCGCGTGCAGGCCCGGCGTGGGCCGATCCTCGACCGGAACGGGAAGCCGCTTGTCACGAACGCCGCCGCGACCGCGGTGGAGCTCTGGTCGGCCGACCTCCCGAAGAACTACCGCGAGCGGTACTTCGAGCTGAAGAAGCTCGCCACCGTGACGCGCGTTCCCCTCTACGAGATCGCGGCGAAGATCAAGGTGCGCAAGGGCGACCCCGTCACGCCGGTCGTCGTTCGCGACAACGCGCCGACGGCGATGGCGACGTATCTCTACGAGCGGAGCACCGAGTTCCCGGGTGTCGTCCTGGCGCGGGGTTACGTGCGGCACTACCCGTACCACTCGCTCGCTGCGCAGATCCTCGGCTACGTCGGCGAGGTCTCGCAGCAACAGCTGAAGACGCTGGCCTCGCAGGGATACCAGGCCGGCGACGAGATCGGCCAGGCGGGCGTCGAGTCGACCTACGACAGGTACCTGCGCGGCGTTCCCGGCTCGGCGCGCGTGCGCGTCGACTCGCTCGGCCGGCCGCGCAGCCTCCGGCAGGAGACGACGCCCGCGACGCCGGGGCACTCGGTCAGGCTCACGCTCGACCTCGGGCTCCAGAAGGCGGCGAAGAGCGCGCTCAAGTACGGAATCTCGCTCGCGCAGTCACAGGGCCACTGGGCGGCCCGCGGCGGCGCGATCGTCGCGATGGATCCGCGGGACGGCTCGATCCTCGCGCTCGCCTCGGCGCCGAGCTACGACCCGTCGGTCTTCACCGGCCATGTCAGCGAGCGCGCGCTCGACGCGGAGGGCCTGACCCAGAAGACGGCGGCGGCGAAGAACATCCCGTCGCTCAACCGGGCGCTGATGGGGGTCTATCCGCCGGGCTCCGTGTTCAAGCCGTTGACCGCGCTCGCCGCGATCCAGGAACACATCATCACGCCGTACACGTCGCTCCCGTGCACCGGCGTCTACTACGCGCCCGAGGACCGGTCGCACCACCCGTTCCACAACTGGGACCCGAACGTGAACCAGCAGATGAACCTCACGACCGCGCTCGCGTACTCGTGTGACACGTACTTCTACCGGCTCGGCAACGACTTCTACCAGCTCCCGAAGGACCGCAAGCAGCCGCTTCAGAAGTGGGCCAGGCTCTTCGGCTTCGGCAGCGCCACGGGGACGGACGCGGGGCCCGAGTCTGCCGGGCTCGTGCCGGACATCCCGTGGCGGCGGCGGACGTACTCGCCCGCGAACGACCCGTGCTGCTGGCAGGTCGACCGCCTGTGGAAGCCGGGCAACTCGATCCAGCTTGCGATCGGCCAGGGCGACCTGCTCGTGACGCCGCTCCAGATGGCGCGCTTCTACGCCGCGCTCGCGAACGGCGGCACGCTCGTCACACCGCATGTGCTCCGCGACGTCGAGAACCCGAACGGGACGACGGTGCCGGTGCCGCCGCTCCCGGCTCCCCGGAAGGTGCACGTCGGCGCGGACGCGCTCCGCATCGTCAAGCTCGGGCTCTGGGAGGGGACGCACTCGAAGACGGGCACCTCGTACGGCGTCTTCGGCAGCTTCCCGGTCTCGATCGCAGGCAAGACCGGCACCGCGGAGAAGGTCGTCACGCTGCCCGGCTACGTCGGCAAGCAGGACCAGTCCTGGTGGTGCGGCTATGGTCCGACGGCGCCGACCCCGAAGCTCGTCGTCTGCGCCGTGATCGAGAACGGCGGCCACGGCGGCACGGCGGCCGCCCCGGCCGCCGCGCGCGTGTTCGCCCACTTCTTCCACTTCAAGGTCACGCCGACCGGGTACATCCACTCCGACTAGCGTGTCCCACCCGCCCATGTCATCCGGCCCCCGGCCCGCGATCACGCGGCGCGCTGCGGCGTCCTCAGTCGCCTCGATAGCGGCAGCTATCGAGGCTCCCTGCGTCCTTGCATCGCTTGGTGCTCGCGCCCCAGGAACTCGGCACCATGAGCGGGCGGGACACTGATGCTCGAATACGCTGGATCGCAGAGGTCGGGCCTCCGGGCCGAGCGCGAGGGGATCGGGCTGCTCCACGTGGTTCGCTCGCTCGACTGGCTGCTGCTCGCGGGCGTCGCCGCGCTCGTCGGGATCGGGCTCTGGGGCATCGCCGGCGTGACGAAGTTCGACGTCCCCGGGAACCCGTCGTACTACCTCGACAAGCAGATCCTCTACGCCGGCGCGGGCACCGCCGTCCTGATCGTCGCGACGTTGATCGACCCGGATCTCTACCGCCGCTACTGGCGGCTCGTCTTCGGCGGCACGGTCGCCCTGATCGCGGTCGTCTTCGTCGTCGGCCGCGCGGCCCGCGGCTCCACGCGCTGGATCAACGTCGGCTTCTTCACGTTCCAGCCGTCCGAGTTCGGAAAGCTCCTGTTCGTGCTCGCGCTCGCCGGCTTCCTCGCCGAGCGGGTCGCCAGCGGCCGCCACACGATCGGGACGACGCTGCGCACGCTCGGGCTCGGAACGGTGCCCGCGCTCCTCGTGTTCGCCCAGCCGGACCTCGGTACGGCGCTCGTCTATCTCGCCGCGCTCGCCGCGATGCTCTTCGTCTCGGGCGTCCCGTGGCGCCACCTGGCCGCGTTGGGGAGCATCACCGCGATCGTGCTCGTCTTCGTCCTCTGGGTCGGGCCCGCGGTTGGCGTCAGCTTCCTCAAGTCGTACCAGACCCAGCGCCTGACCTGTTTCACGCAGCCGACGACGTGCCCGGCGAACGCGCGCTACAACGCCGAGCAGTCGATCGCCGCAGTCGGCTCGGGCGAGCTGCGCGGCCGCGGCCCGAACGGCGCGACGCAGACGCGGCTCGACTTCCTGCCGGAGCACCACACCGACTTCGTCTTCGCGTCGTTCGCCGAACAGCGCGGCTTCGTCGGCGCCTCGCTCCTGCTCGCCCTCTACCTGCTCGTGCTGTGGAGAGGGCTACGCGTCGTCACCGTCGCGCGCGACCTGTATTCGGCGGTCGTCGCCGGCGGGATCGTCGTCGCGTTCCTGTTCCAGATCTTCGTCAACGTCGGGATGACGATGGGGATCGCGCCGATCACCGGCATTCCGCTCCCGTTCGTCAGCGTCGGCGGCTCGTCGATGATCGCGAACTTCGCGGCGATGGGCGTGCTGCTCGCGGTGTACGCGCGCGGCCGGGCCTCCCGCTCGTCGCGGCGGCGGTCGTGACGGGGCGCTGAATGGCTCTGCCGGTCTCACCCGCCGCGCTGCGCAAGCTCGTCAAGGACGTGGAGTCGTCGGGCCGCGACGCACGGCCGCTCGTGGTTGGCGGCGCGCGCGAGCTCGCCACGGTGCTGCGCCGCGAGCTCGCCCGCGGCGGTGCGCCGGGCGCGGTCCGCGAGAGCGACGATCCGCGCGGCGGGCTCGTGCTCGTCTACGTGCTCGGCCGCGATCCCGACGGGCGCGACGAGGACGCCCTGAAGCGGGCGCGGCGGGCGCGGGTCCCGATCGTCGCCGTCGCCGTGGGACCCGTCTCGGAGAGCCGGTCGATCGCGTACGTCCTCGCCACCGACGTCGTGCGGGTCGGGGCGGGGGAGGGCTTCCCCGTCGACGCGATCGCCCGCGCGGTTGCCTCCCGGCTCGGCGAGGAGGCGGCACCGCTCGCCGCCCGGCTGCCGTTTCTGCGGCGCGCGGTCGCCGGCCGGATCGTCGCCTCGTTCGCCCACAAGAACGGGATCGTCGGGGCGGCGGTCTTCGTGCCCGGCGCCGATCTGCCGGTCCTCGTCTTGAACCAGGCCAGGATGCTGCTGCGGCTCTCGCAGGTGTACGGCGAGGAGTCCGGGCGCGACCGCCTGCCGGAGCTCGCTGCCACGCTCGCGGTGGGATTCGGCCTGCGGTCGGCCGCGCGGGAGCTGCTCGCCCTCGTGCCGGTGGCCGGCTGGGCCGTCAAGGGCGCGGTTGCGTATGCGGGGACGCGCGGGCTCGGCGAGGCTGCCCGACGCCGGCTCGAGTCCGGCGTGACGAGCTGACCTTCCTGCTAGGCGGCGGCCGGCCGCAGCTTCGCGCGCCGGGCCTTGATCGCCCGCAGGCGCTGTGTCAGGCGTGCCCACGCCCACGGCTCGATCTCGCGATAGCGCGTCACGCCCTGGGCCCGCGTCGCTTCGAGATACTCGAACCAGGCGTCGGCCTCCTCGATCAGCAGCAGCTCTTCGGTCTCGCGCAGTCCCGTCACGGCGTCACCTCCGGTCGTGATTGCGCGGATCGTAGGACCGGGATCGGACGGTGCCACTGCTACCCTGGCCGGCGAAGGCCCATGCCCACGTTTTTCAATGCAAACCCACAGCGCGCGCGCAGCCTCGAGCCCTCCCTCCGGGAGTGGCGGGGCGCGGCCGTCGCGCGTTTCCCCAGCGAAGGAGTTTTCGCTTGCCCTGGTTCCGTCGACGGAAGAACGCTTCCGACCTCCCGGCCGCAGCTGCGGCCGCACCCGCAGTCCAGACCACGCCCGAGCCTCCGGCCCGGGACGCGCCTCCTGTAGCCTCCACGCCCGCCGCCGACCAGGCGACGGGAACAGCCGGTTCCCCCGCGGACGCGACGCGTCCGAAACGCCGCCGAGGCAGCCGTGGCGGACGGGGTCGCAAGAAGCCGTCCACCGCGGGCGCCGGTGAAAGCGCCGCCAAGGCCAAGGCGGAGAAGCCCGCCGAGACCGCTGCGAAGGCCGAGAAGCCGGCCCGCAAGAGCGAGCGCTCCGGCGAGCGCAAACAGCTCTCGCAGCGCCAGGAGCGCCGCCGCGAGCAGGGCCGTCGCCGTCAGCCGCCGCGCCGCGCGCCGCTGCCGGCCGCGAAGCGCGAGCT
>DATFMW010000480.1:0-2182 GCA_035266765.1 Gaiellaceae bacterium
CGAGCCGGTAGTACTCGCCGCGGAAGGGGACGATCGTCGGCTCGCGCTCGTCGCCGGCGGTGCGGGCCAGCCGGTCGGAGTGGAGGCCGGCGCAGACGACGAGCCGGTCGAACTCGCGCTCCTCGCCGCCGGTGCCGACGCGCGCGGTCGAGCCGGTCGCGCGGATCGCGTCCACCTTCGCGCCGAAGACGATCGCGCCGCCCGCGGCCTCGATGTCGGCTGCGAATGCGCGGGCGACGGCCCGGTAGTCGGTGATCGCCGTTGTGGGGGAGTGGAGGCCGGCGATGCCGAGCGCGTGCGGCTCGACCTCGCGCAGCTCGTCCCGCTCGAGCCAGCGCATGCCGGGGACGCCGTTCGCGGCCGCACGCCGCTCGAGCTCCCGCAGCCGCTCCAGCTCGCCCTCGTCGAGGGCGACGACGAGCTTGCCGCACTCCTCGTACGGGATGCCGTGCTCCTCGACATAGGGGCGCAGCAGCTCGACGCCGCGCCGGCAGAGCTTCGCCTTCAGCGACCCGGGCGCGTAGTAGATGCCCGCGTGGACGACGCCGCTGTTGCGGCCCGTCTGGTGGAGCGCGAGGTCATGCTCCTTCTCGAGCACGGTCACGGTCGCGTCCGGCCGCAGCTCGGCGAGCCGCCGCGCGACCGCGAGGCCGAGGATCCCGGCGCCGACGACGCCGATGCGTGTCTCGCTCATGTCAGGAACCAAACCCGATCGCGACGGTCTTCGTGCGCGTAATGAAGCGCAGCGCATCCAGGCCCAGTTCCTTGAAGACGGAGCCCGAGTCGCGGAAGCCGCCGAACGGCCGGTGCACGTCCGAGCCCGAGGTCAGCAGGTTCACGGCCACCTGGCCGACGTCCGCCTGGTCGGCGAAGCGATTGGCGGCTCCGGGGTCACGGGTGAACATGGCGGCGGAGAGACCGTAGCGGGAGTCGTTCGTCGCGGCGACCGCTTGCGGCGCCGTCGAAGGTCTTGGCCCTGCCGATGGCCACGAGCGCCCTCATCACGACGAGACGGTCGTTTGTCAAGCGCAGTCGAAAGGTGCACCAGTTTGCGTAGTTGAAAAGTGCACCACTGGGTCGGGGTTGCGCTGATGTGTGCCGCTCAGGCGGAGTCGCGGAGCGACGGAGCCTGAGCGGCGGGGGCGATCTCGAGCCCGCGTTCGCGGAGGCGGTAGCTCTTGCCCTTGAGGGTGATCATGGTGGCGTGGTGGACGAGCCCGTCGATCAGGGCGGCGGCGATCATGGCGCCGCCGAGGATCTCGCCCCATTGCTCGAAGCCGCGGTTGCTGGTGATGATGATCGAGCCGCGTTCGTAGCGGCGCGAGACGAGCGCGAAGAGGAGGTTGGCGGCCTGCCGTTCGAGCGGCAGGTAGCCCGACGATCAGGAGGTGGTAGCGCTCGAGCCGGCGCAGCTCTTGCTCGAGCTGGTTGCGGTCCTGGGCGGCTTCGAGGCGGGAGACCCATTCTTGGGCGGTGGCGAAGGCGACGCGGTAGCCGCGCTCGCACGCCTTCATCGCGAGCGCCGTCGCAAGATGGGTCTTGCCGGTGCCGGGCGGGCCGAGGAAGCAGACGTTGGCGTGCTCCTCGATCCAGGCCAGCTGCGCGAGATGCAGCACGAGCGGCCGCTCCGCCGAGGGCTGCGCGCTCCAGTCGAAGTCCTCGAGCGTCTTGAGCGCCGGGAAGCTCGCGTGGCGGATGCGTGTGCGGGCGCCGGAGGCGTCGCGAGCGAACACCTCCGCTTCGACCGATCCCTTTTCGCGCGGCGTCGCCGGCGTGCAGGCGGTCGCGTGGAAGCCTAGTGGCCGCGCAGGTGCAGAAAGCGCGAGCTCCAGACGATCTGGTCGCGCTCGCGGCGTGCGACGACCGAGCCGAGGTTGTCGTCCAATTCGACGTCCCAACACCGGCGGGGCTACTTGTATCGCTTTGCCCAGTCCTGGCCTTGCCACGTGACCGCTTTGCGGGGGTGCAGGTAGAAGAGCCAGCGCGGCCGGTCGAGCGTGGGCTCGAGGTAGCGCTCTCCGTTTTCGCCGAGGTAGCGCTTCGCCATTCGAGTGCCGATCGGAACCCATTTCCCGCCCACGTTCGGGCGCTCGACGGTATCCGCCGTGCACTGGGCGACCACCTTGCGCTGCCGCCCTCCGTCCTCGTCGACGGTGATGGCGCAGCGGTGGTCTCGGTCGAG
>DATFMW010000481.1:0-5011 GCA_035266765.1 Gaiellaceae bacterium
TCCTCGGGCGGGTCGAGCCGCCACTCCACCGCGGGCGGCGCTGCCCCGAGCTCTGTGAGGCGGAGCCGGAGGCGATGGCGGAGTTCGACCTGCCGTTCGCGTGCGAGGCGCTCGCTCGGGCGCACGCGCTCGCCGGCGACCCCGAGTCGGCGCGGTGGCTCGAGCGGGCCGGGCCGAGGGGGCGAAGATCCCGACGACACGATCGGGCGCTGCTCGAGGCCGACCTCGCGACGATCCCGGGTTGAGCGGCGTCCGTCGCTAGCCGAGGAGCTGCTCGAAGCGCTCGGCGTCGTCGAACGGGCCGATCACCGCGAGCCGCATCCGGTCGCCAGAGAGCAGGTCGCGGGCGACGCGCTGGACGTCCTCGCCGGTGACCGCGTCGAGGGCGGCGAGCACCTCCTCGGGGTTGGGGGCGCGGCCCTCGAGTACCTCCTTGCGCAGCCCGAAGACGATCAGCCCCTGTGGGCTCTCGAGGCCGAGCACGAAGCGGCCCTTCGCGAAGCTGCGCGCCTTCTCGAGCTCCTCGGCCGGGATCGGCTCCGTGGCGGCCTTGCGCAGCTCGCCGGCGATCGTTGTGACGGCCTCGTCGATCCGGGTGATGTCGACGCCCGCCTGCGAGTAGAGCGAGCCCGCGTCGGTGTAGCTGTGGTTCGTGCCGAAGACGTAGTAGGCGAGCCCGCGCCGCTCGCGCACCTCGGTGAAGAGGCGTGACGACATGCCGCCGCCGAGCACGGTCGCGAGCAGCTGGAGCGCGTACCGGTCGGGGTGCGTGAGCGGGTAGCTGTGCACGCCGAGGCAGAGGTGCGCCTGGTCGGACTGCTTCGTGAAGACCTTCACGCGCCCGTTCGCGTGCGCCCGCGCCGGGGCCGGCTCACCGGTGTCGCCCGGCGCGAGGTCGCCGAGCAGCGCCTGCGCGCGCTCGAGCGCGTCGTCGCCGATCTGCCCGGCGAGACCGAGCACCATCCGCGACGGCTTGTACCAGTGGTCGAGGTAGTCGGTGAACGTCTCGCGGGTCGCTCCGCGCACCGTCTCCTTGCGGCCGATGATGTCCCAGCCGAGCGGCTGATCGCCGTAGAGGAGGTCGTCGTAGACGCCGCCGATGTAGTCGCGCGGCGTGTCGAAGTACATGTTCATCTCCTCGACGATCACGCCCTTCTCCCGCTCGATCTCGTCCGGGTCGAAGCGGGAGTGGCGGAGCATGTCGACGAGCACGTCGAGCGCGACGTCGCGGTGCTCGGCCGCGCACTTGACGTAGTAGCCGGTGTACTCCTTGCCGGTGAAGGCGTTGAACTCGCCGCCGATCGCGTCGATCTCGCCCGCGATCTCGCGCGCAGTGGGGCGCCGGTCGGTGCCCTTGAAGAACATGTGCTCGGAGAAGTGTGCGATCCCGTTCGTCTCGGCGGTCTCGTAGCGGGAGCCGGCGGCGAGCATGACCATGCACGTCACCGACTGCGCGTGCGCGAGGTCGGCCGTCAGGACGCGCAGGCCGTTGTCGAGGACGTGTCTCCGGAACGTGCTCACCGCGTCGATGGTATAGACGTACCCGTGGCCGGCGAGCTGACGAGGAGCGCGATCGCCGCGCAGCCCGACTGGCTCGCGCAGGTTCCGGTGGATCGTCGCTTCCCGGAGGGCGCCCGGCTCCTCTTCACCGGCTGCGGCACGTCGTTCCATGCTGCGTGCACGGGCGGCGAGGCGGTGCAGGCGCTCGAGCTCGTGCTGGCGCCGGAGCGCGATGCCGATCTGCTCGTGATCGTCTCCCACGAGGGCGAGACGCCGCTGACCGTCGAGGCGGCGCGGGCGTGGCGCGGGCCGCGGTGGCTCGTCACCGGCACGGCCGAGGGGCCGACCGCGGAGCTGTGCGAGGAGGTCGTCGTCTGCACGCCTCAGGTCGAGGAGAGCTGGTGCCACACGGCGAGCTACACGTGCGCGGTCGCGGCGATCGCGGCGCTGCACGGGGAGGACGTGTCGTGGCTGCCGGGCGCGGTCACGGAGGCGCTCGCGGCACCGCTGCCCGGGTTCGGCGCGCAGGAGCGGTTCCTCGTCGCGGGCGCAGGGCGCGATCTCGCGACGGCGCACGAGGCGGTGCTGAAGCTGCGCGAGGGCGCGTGGGTCGCGGCGGAGGCGTACGAGACGGAGCAGCTGCTGCACGGCTACCTCGCCGCGGTGGACGAGTCGGTGCGCGCGTTCGTGCTCGAGGGCGAGGGGCGCGCCGCCGAGCGGGCAGCCGCGGCCGTGGCCGCGCTGCGCGAGCTCGGCTGTGAGGCCGACCTCGTTCCGACCCGGCACCCGGTCGTCGACATCGTGCTCTTCCAGCGCCTGACGGTCGAGCTGGCCGAGGCGCGCGGCCGCGAGCCCGACCGGATCCGTCGTCACGACGCCCGCTGGGCTGCGGCCGCCAAGGCCGCGGCGGCCGACAATTCTGCCTGAGCGAGCCGCCTGCGCCGGCTCGCTCTGTTCCCTTCGCACCGGTTTGCCTGAGCGAGCCGCCTGCGCCGGCTCGCTCTGTTCCCTTCGCACCGCTTCGCTTTTCTGCTCGGGAACGTGTGCTGCGTAGCCGCGCACGGATGCGGGCCGAAGTGCGCCGCGCCCGAGCGCGGTCGGGCGCGGCCTAGAACCCGACGTCTCTTCGCTCCCCGCTCGGGCCAAGTGACAACGTGTTACTTGGGGATCGGGACGACGGCAGGCGCATGGTTCGCGGACCCGACGTCTCCCGGGTCGCTAGTGACAACGTGTTACTTGGAGCCGGTCAGGATCTCCGCTTCGCGCTCGCGGCTCAGCGTCGGGCGCTGCTCGCCCGCCTCGAGGCTCCACGCGAGCGTGTCCCGCGCGGTCTCCTCGAGCGGGCGGAAGGCGAGGCCTGCGGCGAGCGCCCGTCCCACGTCCACGCGCAGCATTCCCTCGTAGTCGCCGCGCGGGATCCACAGTGGCAACTCCGTCCACGGCCGGACGCCCGCCTCGAGGAGGCGCCGCCCGTCCACCCAGACGAGCCCTGCGCCGCCGCCGACGGCCGCCGCGATCCGCTCGAGCGCGTGACCCAGCGCGAGCGGCTCGGCGGGCCCCGTCGCGTTGAAGACGCCGCCGGTGCGTTCCTCGGCGAGACGGACGAGCCACGCGCCGAGGTCGCGCGCGTCCACGAGCTGCACCGGAGCCTCCGGTTCACCGGGCGCGAGGACGGCGCCGCCCGCGGCAAGCCGTCGCGGCCAGTACGTGAACCGGTCGGTCGGATCGTGCGGGCCCGCGATCAGCCCCGGCCGGACGATCGCCGCGCGCTCGCCGAAGACGCCGAGCACGGCCCGCTCCGAGCCGGCCTTCAGGCCGCCGTAGTGCTCCTCGGCGAACTCCTCCGGCTCCGGGGTCGGTGGCTCGCGCACGGGAGACTCCTCGCCCGGCGGTCGCGAGAGGTCGGAGTAGACGGAGATCGAGGAGACGAACACGTACCGGTCGACCGTGTCGCGCAGCGCTTCGGTTCGGCGCAGCGTGTGTCGCGTGAGCTGCGTCGGGTCGAGGTCGATCGCCGCGTCCCATGCGCGGCCGGCAAGCGCGCCGAGGTCGGCGGCGAGATCGAGCTCGAGGTGCTCCTGTCCGGGGAACAGCGCCGGGTTCGTGAGGCCGCGGTTTGCCAGCGTGACCTCGTGCCCGGCTGCGAGGGCCGCCTCGACCGCCGCACGGCCGAGGAACGCCGTCCCGCCGAGGACGAGGAACCTCACCCGGCGTACCGCTCGACCGCGCGGCCGACGGCCTCAGCGCCGAAGCGCACGGCGTCGGCGGGCACGCGCTCGTCCGCGGCGTGGATCAGCTTCGTGAACTCGAAGCCGTCGGGGAGGTTGAGCGGCAGGAACCCGTACGTCTGGATGCCGATCCGCGCGAGGAATCGGCCGTCGGTGACGCCGATCTGGAGCATCGGCACCGGTACGGCATCGGTGTCGAGCTCGCGCAGGATCCCCGAGAGGAGCGGCAGCTGGGAGAGGTCGGGCTCGGCCGGTGTCGCGTCGTGGCGCATGAGCTCGAGCTCCAGGTCGTCGCCGACGAGCTCCCGCACCTCGGCGATCAGGTCGTCCGGCCCGTAGCCGGGGAGCGCGCGCCCGTCGAGCTCGACCTCGACCTCCGCCGGGATCACGTTGATCTTGTCGCCGCCGCGCACGATCGTCGGGCTCACCGTGTTCCGGAGCGCCCGGTCGAGGAGCCGGAGCTGCTCGGTGGGCGCGCGCAGCGTCAGCTCCGCGAGCCGCGGGTCGAGCAGCGAGCGCAGGACGAGCGCCTGCGGCCGCGGCAGCGCCTCCGCCATCGCCGAGATCCACGCGTGCGTCACCGGTGTGACATGGACGGGCAGGCGGCCGCGGTCGAGCTTCGCAAGGATCCGCCCGAGGCGGCCCATCGCGCTCCCCTTGACGCCGATCGCGCCGTGCCCGCCCGGCCCGCGAACGCGCCCGCGGAGCCAGCAGATCTGCTTCTCGGCCACCTGGATCGGGTAGAAGCTCGCGCCGCCGAGCGGAACGCGCGCGCCGCCGAACTCGCCGAGCGCGTGGCGGACCCCCTCGAACAGGTCGGCGTGCTCCTCGACGAGGAACTTCGCGCCGAAGTCGCCGCCCGCCTCCTCGTCGGAGAGGATGCAGAGGATCAGGTCGCCGCGCGGCTGGAGCTCACCGCGGGCCGCGCGCAGGAACGCGTCCACGAGCATTGCGACGCCGCCCTTCATGTCGAGGGCGCCGCGCCCCCAGACGACGCCGTCGACGAGCTCCGCTCCGAACGGCGGATGCGTCCAGCTCTGGCCGACGGAGGTGACGACGTCGACGTGGCCGTACAGCAGCAGCGGCGGCGCCTCGCCCGCGCCGGCGACCCGGGCGAGGAGGTTCGGGCGCGCGTCGTCGCGCGCCAGGATCCGCGTCTCGACCCCGGCCTCCTCGACGAGGTGCCGGATGTGGGCGATGCACTCGCCCTCGTTTCCGGGAGGGTTCGTCGTGTCGAAGCGGATCAGCTCCCGCAGGAGCTCGACGACGTCGCTCACAGCTCC
>DATFMW010000482.1:0-2074 GCA_035266765.1 Gaiellaceae bacterium
GAGCCCTCCATCTGCAGCTGGATCAGGCGGTTCATCTCGACCGCGTACTCGAGCGGCAGCTCCTTCGTGATCGGCTCGACGAAGCCCGACACGATCATCGCGCTCGCCTCCGACTCCGAGAGCCCGCGGCTCATCAGGTAGAAGAGCTGCTCCTCGCCGATCTTGGAGACGGTCGCCTCGTGGCCGATGTCGACCTCGTCCTCCTCGATCTTGATGTACGGGTACGTGTCCGAGCGGGACTCGTCGTCGAGGATCAGCGCGTCGCAGACCACCTTGGACTTCACCCCGGTCGCGCCCTTCGCGACCTCGAGCAGCCCGCGGTAGCCGGCACGGCCGCCGTCCTTCGAGATCGACTTCGACGTGATCACCGACGTCGTCTTCGGCCCGACGTGGACGGCCTTGCCGCCCGCGTCCTGGTGCTGGCCCTTGCCGGCGAACGCGATCGACAGCACCTCGCCGTGCGCCCGCGCGCCCATCAGCCAGATCGCCGGGTACTTCATCGTCAGCTTCGAGCCGAGGTTCCCGTCGACCCACTCCATCGTCGCGTCCTCGTGGGCGACGGCCCGCTTCGTGACGAGGTTGTAGACGTTGTTCGACCAGTTCTGGATCGTCGTGTAGCGGCAGCGGCCGCCCTTCTTGACCACGATCTCGACGACGGCGCTGTGCAGCGAGTCGGTCGAGTAGATCGGAGCCGTGCAGCCCTCGACGTAGTGCACGTAGGCGCCCTCGTCGACGATGATCAGCGTCCGCTCGAACTGGCCCATGTTCTCGGCGTTGATGCGGAAGTAGGCCTGGAGCGGCATCTCGATCTTCACGCCCGGCGGCACGTAGATGAACGAGCCGCCCGACCAGACGGCCGAGTTCAGCGCCGCGAACTTGTTGTCGTTCTGCGGGATGATCGTCCCGAAGTACTCCTTGAAGACGTCCTCGTGCTCGCGGAGCGCCGTGTCCGTGTCGAGGAAGAGCACGCCCTTCTTCGTCAGGTCCTCCTGGAGCTTGTGGTAGACGACCTCCGACTCGTACTGGGCGCCGACCCCGGCGAGGTACTTCTTCTCCGCCTCGGGGATGCCGAGCTTGTCCCAGGTGTCCTTGATGTCGGCCGGCAGATCCTCCCAGGAGTTCGCCTGGTTCTCGGTCGGCTTGATGTAGTAGAAGATGTTCTCGAAGTCGATGTCGCCCAGGTTCCCGCCCCACTCGGGCAGCGGCCGGGCGTTGAAGTAGTCGAGGCTCCGGTGCCGGAACTTGCGCATCCAGTCGGGCTCGCCCTTGTGCGACGAGATCGCGTCGACGAGCTCGTGCGACAGGCCGCGGCCGGACTTGAAGAAGTAGTTCTCGTCGGCGTGGAAGCCGTACTTGATCGCGTAGTCGGAGCCGATCCCCTGGACGATCTCGGTCTCGGCGTCGGTCTTCTCGATTTGGGCCATTACGCAGGCACCTCCTCGTAGGGCGCATAGCCGCCCTGCTCGAGCTTCTTCGCGAGCTCCGGCCCGCCCTCCTCGACGATCCGCCCGCCGACGAACACGTGCACCTTGTCGGGGGTGATGTAGTCGAGGATCCGTTGGTAGTGGGTGATGACGAGCGCGCCCATGTCCGGGCCGACGAGCTCCTTGACGCCGCCGGCGACGACCCGCAGCGCGTCGATGTCGAGGCCCGAGTCGGTCTCGTCGAGCACCGCGATGCGCGGCCTCAGCATCGCCATCTGCAGGATCTCGACGCGCTTCTTCTCGCCGCCGGAGAAGCCGTCGTTCAGGTAGCGGGAGGCGAGCTCGCGGCTGACCTTCAGCCGGTCCATCTGGCCGAGCAGCTCCTTGCGGAACTCCGGCACCGGCATGGGGTTCTCGACGCCGCCGTTGCGGGCCTTGCGCGTCGCGTTGATCGCGCTGCGCAGGAAGCTCGTCACCGTGACGCCCGGGATCGCGTGCGGGTACTGGAACGCGAGGAAGAGGCCGCGCTGCGCGCGTTCGTCCGCCCCGAGCTCCGTGATGTCCTCGCCGTCGAGGAGCAGCCTGCCCTCGGTGATCTCGTAGGCCGGGTGCCCCATGATCGCGTACGAGAGCGTGCTCTTCCCGGAGCC
>DATFMW010000483.1:0-8000 GCA_035266765.1 Gaiellaceae bacterium
GCAGGCGGATGATCCCCTCCATCAGCGCCTCCGGCCGCGGCGGGCAGAAGGGCACGTAGATGTCGACGGGAACGATCCGGTCGACGCCCTGGAGGATAGTGTAGTTGTTGAACATCCCGCCCGAGCTCGCGCACGCGCCCATCGCGATCACCCACTTCGGCTCCAGCATCTGGTCGTAGATCTGGCGGAGCGGCGCCGCCATCTTGTGCGCGACGCGACCGGAGACGATCAGCAGGTCGGCCTGGCGCGGCGAGGAGCGGAACGCCTCCATCCCGAAGCGGGCGAGGTCGTACCGCGACGAGACGATCGACATCATCTCGATCGCGCAGCAGGCGAGCCCGAACGTGTCGGGCCACATCGACTTCGACTGTGCCCAGCGCACGGCCTTCTCGAGCGTCGTCAGGCCGAGCGCCTGCTCGAGCTCGTCGACGCCCATCTCCTGCTCGAAGTGGGACGGGCCCTTCGTCGGCCAGAGCAGCCGCTCCGACTGGAGGCCGTAGTCGCGCAGGCGTGCCGGGCGGTCAGCCACGCGTGATCACCACTCGAGGGCGCCCTTGCGCCATATGTAGACGTAGGCGATCAGCAGGATCAAAACGAAGAACGCGAATTCGACGAAGCCGAACCAGCCGAGCGCGTGCAGCTGCACGGCGAGCGGGTACAGGAACACGATCTCGATGTCGAAGACGATGAACAGCATCGCCGTCAGGTAGAAGCTGACGGTGAACCGCTGCGGCCGCATCTGGCCTTGCGAGACGCCGGACTCGAACGGGACCGTGCGCGCGCGCGTCCGCCGCGCCGGGCGCTGGGCGAATGCGAACGACATCACGATCATCGACGTCGGGATGGCGAGTGCCATCAGGCCGTAGATCAGAAATGGCAGCCAGTCGCGCAGCATCTACCGCGCTTCTCCTTGCTCCGCGTGCCACGTTGAACGGCCCACCCGACGCGTGACGTTATCAAGCGCGGACGGGTGAACTTGCGAGTACCGAAACGACGGTTTCTAGCTGGAGGCGCGTGTCACAAACTCGGGTCCGAAAACGGGCGGGACGCGGCGCCGTTCAGGGTGGGGCACGTTGCTACGATGCGGGCATGGAGATTCAGGAGCGCACCGAAAGCATCGTCTCGCTCACGCCGGCCGCGGCCGAGAAGATCCGCGCGCTGATGGAGACCGAGGCGGACGTCTCCGTGCTGCGCGTCGCGATCGAAGGCGGCGGCTGCTCGGGCTTCCAGTACGGCCTCGGCTTCGATCACGGCGCCCAGGAGGGCGACCACGCGTTCGAGTGCGAGGGTGTCAAGGTCGTCGTCGACCCGTTCAGCGCCCCCTACCTCTCCGGCGCCACCGTCGACTACCTCGAGACGATTCAGGAGTCCGGGTTCAAGATCGACAACCCGAACGCCGTCGCCTCCTGCGGTTGCGGCCACTCGTTCCAGGTCGCCGACGGCGAGGCCCCCGCAGACGCGGGTGCCGGCTGCGGCAGCGGCTGTAGCCACTAGAAGTCCTGCGGACTTCTCGTGGGGGCTCGGGCGTGCGTCTCCGCGTTGCCCTGTCGACTCGTACCCGAACGCGAGCGCGGTCGCGTTCGGGCGCAGACGCCTCGCTCGTCCGGGGAGCGACATGTCCACACGGGCCACGTCCGGTATCAGATACCGGACATGCCCCGAAGGGACAGGCCGTCGCGACCGAATCTCGCTCTGCGAGCGGCGACCGCTCCTTTTGGGGCACGTCCCCGCAGGCCACGTCCGGTAACAGGTACCGGACGTGGCCGAAGGAGACAGTGAGGTCTCCGTGAGGCGGCTTCGCGGAGAGTTCCCCAGGGCCCGCCGCGGCCGGGCCGTCTACGATCCGCTCCGATGAGCGCGAACGGAAACGAGCGGCCGCTGCGCGTCGCCGTCGTCGGCTCCGGCCCCGCCGGCTTCTACGCGGCCGGCGCGCTCCTCGGTGCCGAGGAGCCCGTCGAGGTCGACATGATCGAGCGGCTGCCTACCCCGTGGGGCCTCGTCCGGCTCGGCGTCGCGCCCGACCACCCGAAGATCAAGTCCGTCTCGCGCGCGTTCGAGAAGATCGCGCAGCGGCCCGGCTTCCGCTTCGTCGGCAACGTCGAGGCCGGCCGCGACCTCCACCACGCCGACCTCGCCCGCCTCTACGACGCGGTCATCTACTCCGTCGGCGCCCAGACCGACCGGCGCATGAACATCCCCGGCGAGGACCTGCCCGGCTCCTGGCCCGCCACCGAGTTCGTCGCCTGGTACAACGGCCACCCCGACTACGACGGGCTCGAGTTCGACCTCTCCGGCGAGCGCGCGATCGTGATCGGCGCCGGCAACGTCGCCGTCGACGTCGCCCGGATGCTCGCGCTGACGCCCGAGGAGCTCGCGTCGACCGACACCGCCGACGCCGCGATCGAGGCGATCTGCGACGCCGGCATCCGCGAGATCGTCATGGTTGCGCGCCGCGGCCCCGCCCAGGCCGCGTTCACGAACCCCGAGCTGATCGAGCTCGGCGAGCTCGCCGGTGCCGACGTGATCGTCGACCCGGCAGATCTCGAGCTCGACGCCGCGAGCGAGGCCGCGCTCGAAGGCGACACGAACGCGCAGCGGAATCTCGAGGTGCTCCGTGAGTACGCCGCGCGAGAGCCCGCCGGCAAGCCGAGACGGGTCGTTCTGCGCTTCTGCGTCTCCCCCGTCGAGATCCGCGGCGACGGCCGCGTCGAGGAGATCGAGCTCGTCCGCAACCGGCTCGAGCCCGACGAGAGCGGCTACGTCAAGGCGATCTCCACCGACGAGCACGAGACGCTCGGCTGCGGGATCGTCTTCCGCAGCGTCGGCTACCGCGGCGTTGCGCTGCCCGAGGTCCCCTTCGACGAGCGGCGCGGCATTATCCGCAACGACCATGGCCGCGTCCTCGACGAGCAGGGCGAGCCGGTGCCCGGCCTCTACTGCGCCGGCTGGATCAAGCGCGGCCCGAGCGGCGTGATCGGGACGAACAAGAAAGACGCGACCGAGACCGTCGAGCTGCTGCTCGAGGACCTGCGCGAGGGCCGGCTGCTGCGCAACGCCGGTGCGAGCGCCGCCGCGGTCGACGAGCTGCTCGCCGAGCGCGGAGTCCACGCCGTCCTCTACCCGGGCTGGCTCGCGATCGACGAGGCAGAGCGGGCCGCAGGCGAGAAGCTCGGACGCCCCCGCGTGAAGCTCTGCACCTGGGACGAGCTCCTCGCCGCCGCCGAAGCCGCGGCGCCCCGCTCGTAAGCCTCACCCCATCGGGGGACTGAAGTCGGCGGCTCTGCCGCCGATGAACCAGTGTGATGGAGGCCTTCACCGTCGAGTGCCTGCGCTGCGGCACCACGCGGCCGGCCCGCCGGACAGTCTGGCGGCACGTCGAGTCCTGCGAGTGCCCCCGCTGCGGCTATCTCGGCTGGGCTCCGTCGGCCGACCTGAGCGAGACCGAGCGGCGCACGCTGCGCGAGCGGTCGGTCGAGCATCGCCGCCTCCGCGTCGCGTAACCCTCCGCAGCGCCGATCCGCGGTCCCGCGGATGCTGTTCCCGGCCGTGCCCGCGAGCCTTGTGCTCCAGGCCACGATCAGAGGAGGACCCGACATGCCGCACGGGAACGGCACCGTCTCTACACTCGATTCCATGAGCGAAAAAGAGTCCGGACAACAGTTTTGGGGCGGCGAGACGACGAAGGCGATCGCCAACTTCCCCGTCTCCGGCGAGCCGATCCCCGCGCCCGTCGCGCGCTGGCTCGGCCGCCTCAAGGGCGCAGCCGCCCGCGTCAACGCCGACCTCGGGCTGCTCGACGCCGACAAGGCCGAGCGCATCTCCGCCGCCGCCGCGCGCATCGCTGCGGGCGAGCTCGACGACCAGTTCCCGATCGACGTCTTCCAGACCGGCTCGGGCACGTCGTCGAACATGAACGCGAACGAGGTCATCGCCACGCTCGCCGGCGAGGGAGTCCACCAGAACGACGACGTCAACATGGGCCAGTCGTCGAACGACGTCTTCCCGTCCGCCGTGCACCTCGCGACGCTCGACGAGATCACGAACGACCTGCTCCCCGCGCTCCAGCAGCTCGGCGCGTCGCTCGCGGCGAAGGCCGTCGAGTTCGACGACGTCGTCAAGTCCGGGCGCACCCACTGGATGGACGCCGTGCCCGTCACGCTCGGCCAGGAGTTCGCCGGCTATGCCGCCCAGGTTCGCCAGGGCGAGGCGCGCGTCCGCGACGCGCTGCCGCGGCTCGGGCAGATCCCGCTCGGCGGCACCGCCACCGGCACCGGACTGAACACGCACCCGGACTTCGCCGCGCGCGTCCGCGAGCTGCTCGCGAAGGAGACGGGACTGCCGATCTCCGCGCCCGCCGACCCGTTCGAGGCGCAGGCCGCCCGCGACGGGATCGTCGAGGCCTCCGGGGCGCTGAAGACGCTCGCCGTCTCGCTGACGAAGATCGCGAACGACATCCGCTATCTCGGCTCCGGCCCGCGCGCCGGGCTCGCCGAGATCTCGCTGCCCGAGCTCCAGAAGGGCAGCTCGATCATGCCGGGCAAGGTCAACCCGGTCATCCCCGAGGTCGTGACCCAGGTCGCGGCACAGGTGATGGGCAACGACACCGCGATCACCGTCGGCGGCATGCAGGGCCATTTCGAGCTGAACGTGTTCGTGCCGCTTCTCGCGCGCAACATCCTCGACTCGGTCAAGCTCCTCTCGAGCGCCTGCCGGCTGTTCGCGGAGAAGTGCGTCGACGGGATCGTCGCGAACCGTGAGACGTGCGAGCACTACGCCGAGCTGACCCTGTCCGCCGCGACTGCGCTCAACCCGCACATCGGGTACGACGCCGCGTCGGCGATCGTGAAGGACGCCGCGGCGACGGGCCGGTCGCTCCGCGAGGTGGCGCGCGAGCAGGGCGTTGAGGAGTCCGTGCTGGACGAGGCGCTCGACTACCGCGCGATGGCCAAGCCGCACGGTTAGGCCGTCAGGGCGAGAGTCTGAGCGCGCCGCGATAAGAGATGCGCACCGTGCCGCACGGGCACGGTGCGCTTTCGCGACGCCGTGACGGAGACCGTGTGCCGTCGCGCTGCCGAATCCCTGGAATTGGACAGCATCCCCCTCGAACTAGACCATCGATCCCTTGAGCTAGACGCTCGATGGCTTGAACTAGACCATCGCTCCCTCCAACCGGGGTTGTAATGCGGGCCGGGTGCGGCGACGATTGCAGGAGGTCGCGCTCTGGGTGGCGCGTTGTCGCTCCGTACCGGAGAGAAGAGGGAGGCAGTCTTCATTCGCCACGCAGGCAGGCGCTGGTCGATCCTGTTCACGGCGGCCGCGCTCGGCGTTGCCTTCGCCGCGCTCGCCGCGTCCGCCGGCCGCGTCTCCACCGCGCGTCACGCGATGACGCCCGCGAGCGGCACCGGATCGCCGGCGCTGTTCCGCTCGATCGGCCGGCCGCTCGCGGGAGCGAGCGGCACCGTGCTGTTCCCGAGTTGTCAGCTGACGACTCCCGCAGGCTGCTACGGCCCGGACCAGATTCGCGCCGCCTACGGCATCCAGCCGCTGCTCGACCGCGGCCTCGACGGCAGCGGCAGGACGATCGCGATCGTCGAGGCGTACGGCAGCCCGACGATCGACGCCGATCTCGCGCAGTTCGACGCCACGTGGGGGCTTCCGGATCCGACGAGCTTCCAGGTCGTCGCACCGTTCGGCGTCGACGCGACCGATCCGGACAACGCCGCCGGCTGGGCGGGCGAGACCTCGCTCGACGTCGAGTGGGCACACGCGGCCGCCCCGGGCGCCACCATCCTGCTCGTGGTGGCGAAGTCGAGCGACGACGCCGACATCCTCGACGCGACCCAGTGGATCCTCGACCACAACGCCGCCGACGTCGTCTCGCAGAGCTACGGCGAGGCCGAGCAGTGCATGGATCCGGCGCTGCTCCAGCGCCAGCACGACCTCTTCCACGCCCTGACCCGCCGCGGGATCACGCTGTTCGCGTCCTCGGGCGACCAGGGCGCGGCCCAGTACACATGCGACGACTCCGGCCTCTTCAAGGCCACGAGCACGCCTGCGAGCGATCCTTACGTCACCGGTGTCGGCGGCACCAGGCTGAACGCGGACGGGACGAGCGGCGCCTACCAGTCGGAGTCGACGTGGAACCAGACCGACCTCCTGAACCAGCTCTACGGGGCGTCTCTCGGGCCGCAGTATCCGGCCGCCGGCGGCGGCGGCGTCTCCGTGATCTACCGGCAGCCGGACTACCAGGCAAAGGCCGCGGGCGACACCGGGATGCGTACCGTGCCGGACGTCTCGTACGACGCGGCTGTGATCGGCGGCGTGATCGTGGTGTGGGGCGGCGGCTACTACCGGTTCGGCGGTACGAGCGTGGGCTCGCCGCAGTGGGCCGGCCTCGCGGCGATCGCCGACCAGCTCGCGCATAGCCGCGTCGGCTCGATCAACAGGCCGCTCTACGCGGCCGGCAGGGAGCACTCCTCGCCGGTGTTCTTCCACGACATCGCGGACGGCTCGAACAACTCGGTTCCGGACCTGACGCCGTACTTCGACAGCGCCTACGGGACGCCGATCGACGGCTTCACGGCGGTGCCCGGCTACGACCTCGCCACCGGCCTCGGGACGCCGATCGCGAGCACGCTCGTCCCGTACCTCGCACACAACGCCTCTACTGGTGACGAGAACGACGGCGGCAACGGCGGGAATGAGCAGGGAGGCAACGGCCCCGGCAACGGCGGCGGCGATGAGCACGGCGGCAACGGTGGTGGCAACGGTGGCGGGAATGAGCAGGGCGGCAATGGCCCCGGCAACGGTGGCGGTAATGGGCATGGAGGTAGCGGCCACGGCAATGGCGGCAACGAGCACGGAGGAAACGGCGGCGGCGATGAGCACGGCGGCAACGGTGGTGGCAACGGCGGCGGGAATGAGCACGGCGGCAACGGCCCCGGCAACGGCGCCGATAACGGCCCCGGCAACGGTGGCGGCAATGAGCACGGAGGCAAGGGTGGCGGCAACGGTGGCCACGAGCACGAGCACTAGCCCCGGCGGAGCCCTATCCCGCCGAGGCTCCTAGGCCGTCAGGACGAGAGCCTGAGCACGCCGCGATAGACGTGCGCTCCGTGTCGCACGGGCACGGTGCGCATCCGTGGCGGCGTGAGCGAGATCCCCGCGGCGCGGCTGAAGGCGAGTGTGAGCGGCCCGGCGGCGATCGAGTGGCACGTGATCCCCTTCGGCAGGCGGGCCGTGACGGACACGGTCTGCCGGACGATCGTCACGCGGAGCGGCACTGCGCCGTTGAGCCGGACGGTGCGGGCGGCGATCGTGTGCGGTAGCCGCGCCGCCTTCGGGAGGACGACCTTGACGACGCCGAGCGGGCGTCCACAGACGAGCGGGAAGCCGGCCACGGTCACCGTCAGTGCCGTTCCGGGCCGCGCGTGCACGGCGTTGAGGGTTGCCGGAAGCGGATCGCCGATCGGAAGGCTGATCACGGGCGGGTTCACAGCCCGGGCAGAACCGACCGCCAGCCCGGCGAGGCAGACCACTGCTGCCATCACCCTGCGCACGGGCGCAGTGTAGCGCCGCACAGATCCCTCGAACTGGGGTTGATGAGCCGGCCGCATGCGATGAGGATGCGTGGGTTCGCGCTCATGCGGCGCTGCGGCGCTGCGGCGCTCCGCACCGGAGATAGGGGGAGGGAGTCTTCATGCACCACGTACGCAGGCGGTGGTTGATCCTGTTCACGGCGGCCGCGCTCGGTGTCGCCTTTGCCGCACTGGCCGCGTCCGCCGGCCGCGTTTCCGCGGCGCGGCACGTGATGTCGCCCGCGAGCGGCACCGGGGCCTCGGCTCTGTACCGCTCGATCGGGCAGCCGCTTGCAGACTCGAGCGGCACCGTCCACTTCAGCTGCCAGCTGACCACTCCCGCCGGCTGCTACGGCCCGGACCAGATCCGCGCCGCCTACGGCATCCAGCCGCTGCTCGACCGCGGCCTCGACGGCAGCGGCA
>DATFMW010000484.1:0-3173 GCA_035266765.1 Gaiellaceae bacterium
ATCGTGTCGGCGCCGGTCGCCCGGATCCCCGCCGACGCGAGCCAGGCCGCCGCCTCCTCGCCCGGCCCGGGCACGCCGCTCGCGTGACCGACGAACGCGTCCGGGTCGCCCCAGTGGCGCGCCCAGCCGCTGCGCACGAGCACGACGTCGCCGGCCCGCGGCCGCACGCCCGCACGCTCCGCGGCCGCCTCGAGGTCGGCGGCCGTGATCACCGTGCCGCCCGGGAGGACGTCCACGCCGTGCAGCCCCGCCACGTCGAGCAGGATCCCGCGCCCCACGAACGGCGCGACCGTCTCGATCCCGAGCGTCGAGAAGCGGCCGCCGCGCTGCGCCTCTTCCGCGCTCACGCCGCCGTGGAGGAGCCCGTCCTGGGAAACGTGGGAGAGCGCGTCGATGTGCGTCCCGACATGCCCGCCGAGCACGAGGATCTCCGCTGCCGCCGAGCCGCCGCCCTCCCGCACGCCGTCGCCGTGCCGGCGGGCGAGCGCGAGGTGGAACCGAGGGTGGTTCGGGGACTGGGGCATGCCGTTGGCGAACGGCTGCGCGAGGTCGTAGACCCGCGACGCCGCCGCGAGCGCGATCAGTTCGGCGGTCCGCGCGGCTCCGCTCAAGTCTCGACGGCGCGCCGTCGTGCCGCGAGCCTGCCGAAGGCGACCGCAACCACGAGCGACCCGCCGTAGAAGACGTCCTGCACCCAGCCGACGAAGCCGAGGAGCTGGAGTCCGGTGATGCCCGTGACGAGGAAGTAGACCGCGACGAAGGTACCCCACGCGTTGAACCGGCCCGGCTTGATCGCCGTCTGGCCGAGGAAGGCGCTCGCGAACGCGGGCAGGAGGTACGGGACACCGCCGCCCGGGTCGGCCGCGCCGATCGTGCCCGCCTGCATCACGCCGGCGAACGTCGCGACCGCCGCCGAGGCGACGAGCGCCCCGACGCGGATCGCATCGACCCGCAGGCCGGCGAGGCGCGCGACCTCGCGCCCCTCGCCGACGAAGAGGAGGTGCCGGCCGAGCGGCGTGTACTCGAGCAGGTACCAGAGCACGATCACGCCGAGCAGGCCGACATAGAACGCGATCGTCAGCCCGAACACCTGGCGGCCCGCCGTGTCGACGAGCGTCGACGAGATGCCGCCGATCGTGACGGAGTTCGTGATCCCGAAGGCGACGCCGCCGAGCAGCGTGCCGGTGCCGAGCGTGGTCACGAGCGAGGGCACGCCGATCGAGACGACGATGAATGCGTTGAGGAGCCCGAAGCCGACGCCGAACGCGAGCGTCGCGAGCACGGCCCAGCCGATCGGCCAGCCGTGGTTGACGTTGAGCCACGCGACGAGCACCGCGCCGAAGCCCATCGCCGCGCCGATCGAGAGGTCGAACTCGCCCGCGGTGAGCGCGACGATCAGCCCGAGCGCCATCACGAGCAGCACCGCCTGGGTGCTGAAGATCGTCTCGAAGTTGATCGTGGTCGGGAACGTCGACGGCCGGAGGACCGAGAACAGCACGATCACGATCACCCAGACGATCATGATCCCGAAGCGCTCGAGCAGGTCGAACGGATCGGCCCGGCGCCGGCGCGCGGGGCGCGGGGCGTCTGCGGCCGCGTCGTCTACAGCCTGGCCGGAGTTCTCCGGCAACCCGGTGGACGGAGCGCCCATGTGGGATCGTTGTATACAGCATCCGGCAAACGCCCGCCACGTCGAGGTCGGCTCGACGCCGATGAGCGGATGAATCGGCGTTTTTGCTCGGAGAGCGACCCACGCTTGACTCTGTCTCGTGTACTGCATACAGTCGCCGCTCTGTTCGCATCCGGAAGGAGCTGCCAATGCGCAGACATCGAGTTGTCTTGCTGACGTCGGCGGTACTCATCGCCACCGCCGTCGCAACTACGGCCGCATCGGCGTCGAACGGGGCCCACAAGAACGGGGTCTCCGCGGCGAAGGCGTACGTCGCGAAGCTGATGAAGCCGCCCGCCTGGAAGGGCCCGAAGACGAAGGTCCACGCGGCCGCCGCGAAGGGCAAGAACGTCTACCTGATCAACCTGACCGAGGCCATCCCCGCTCTGCACGAGTGGACGGTCGTCGCGACGCAGCAGCTGAAGGCCGCCGGCGTCAACGTGACCGACTGCGACGCGAAGGGGAGCCCGAACGGGATCACGACGTGCCTGAACCAGGCGCTCGCCGCTCGGCCCGACGCGATCGTGGCCCTCGCGCTGGACAACAAGTTCATCGCCTCGTACATGAAGAAGGCGAAGGCCGCGGGCATCAAGTTCATCACCGGCCAGTCCGGCCGCCCGATGCTCCCGAAGAGCCCGCCCGGCCGCGTGGCCGAGGTGACGTTCGACTACTTCGCGGTCGGTCGCCTGATGGGCGCGTGGTTCGCCGCGGACTCGAAGTGCGCGAAGGGCGCTCCGCAGATCATCACGACGACGAGCAGCCGTGAGCCGTCGGCGGCCGAGGTTGCGGGCATCGAGAAGGCGATCAAGAGCTACTGCCCCGGCATGAAGGTGCCGGCTCCGATCAACGTCCTCATTCCCGACTGGGCGACGAAGCTCGCGACCGTGACCCGGTCCGCCCTGCTCGCCAACCCGAACCTCAACTACATCCTGCCGCTCTACGACGGGATGACGATCTACATGAACCCGGCGATCAAGCAGACGCACCGCACGGTGCGGATGGCGTCGTTCAACGCGACCCCGGTCGTCATGCAGACCGAGGTCTCGAAGCCGTCGCCGCTCATCGCGGACGTCGGTGGCCCGAACCAGTGGTACGCGGTCGCGCTCGCCGACGAGGTGCTGCGGGTGCTCGCCGGCCAGAAGCCGGTGAAGTCCGAGAACGTGCCGCTCCGCCTCTTCACGCCGGGGAACATCAAGTCGATCAACGTGAAGAAGGACGAGTCGACCTGGTACGGCAAGGTCAACCCGATCGTCAACTACCACAAGCTGTGGGGCATCAAGTAGCCGACAGCTCGAACATCCTCCGGATGTAAGGCTAGACGGGACGGGCGGCCGACCAGCTGCCCGTCCCGTTGCCTTCTGGAGCCCATGGAGACATGACCGCGCCCGCCATCGAGATCGAGAGCCTGTCGAAGTCCTTCGGCGGGGTGCGCGTGCTGCACGACGTCGGCTTCACGGTGGAGCGCGGCGAGATCCACGGTCTCGTCGGCCGCAACGGCTCCGGC
>DATFMW010000485.1:0-3478 GCA_035266765.1 Gaiellaceae bacterium
CCGCGCGGCATTCCCGGCGACGAACGTCGTCCGGCTCGCGTGGACGCCGACGTCCCACGGCTTCACGTCCGTGTTCGAGTTGACCACGTGCACCGCCTCGAGCGGCACGCCGATCTCCTCGGCGACGATCATCGCGAGCACGGTCTCGGAGCCCTGGCCGAGCTCGGAGGCGCCGGTGATCAGCGTCACCACGCCCGAGTCGTCCACCTTCACCATCGCGCCGCAGCCGTCGGAGCCGTAGATCCGGGCGCCGCCGCCGACGTGGATGAACGCCGCGGCGCCGAGCCCGCGCCGCTTGCCACGGAGGCGGCCGCGACGCTCGTCCCAGCCCGACTGCTCACGGACGATCTCCAGGCACTCGCTCAGACCGCAGGAGGTGATCTCCATCCCCTGCGGCGTGACGTCGCCGGACTGATTCGCGTTGCGCAGCCGCACGTCCATCGGGTCGAGCCCGAGCGCGTCGGCGACCTCCTCCATCTGCTGCTCGACTGCGAACGTCGCCTGCGGATTGCCGAAGCCGCGCACCGAGCCGCCGTAGTTCTTGTTCGTGTAGACGACGGCGCAGCGGACGCGGCTCGCCGGAACGCGGTACATCGACGTGACCGTGTGCATCGCGACGAGCATCGCGTGCGAGCCCCAACCGTTGTAGCCCCCGTTGTCGGAGACGATCTCCGCGTCCCGGAAGAGGAGGTTTCCCTCGGCGTCCGCACCCGTCCGGAGCCGGAAGTGGATCGGCTGCCGCGTGCGCGTGCCGATGAACTCCTCCTCGCGCGACATCACCATCTTCACCGGCTTGCGCGCCTTCCGTGCCAGCATGACCGTGATGAAGTCATGCGGGTCGATGTCGATCTTCCCGCCGAAGCTGCCGCCCACCGGCGGCTGAATGACCGTGATCTGCCGCCAGTCGAGCCCGAGGCAGCCGGCGAGCTCCTTCCGGTACATGAAGACCATGTGGATCGGGCTCCACACCGTCAGGTGCCCGTCCGGGTCGAACGACGCGATCACGACGTGCGTCTCGATCGGCACCGGCGCCGCCTGCGGCGCCGAGTAGTGCCCCTCGACGATCACGGCAGCTTCCGTCGCGGCGGCATCCACGTCGCCGTGCGTGAAGTCCCAGCGCATCGCGACGTTCCCCTCGAGGTTGTCGAGCTCGTCGTGAATGACCGGCGCCGAGTGCTCGAGCGCCTCGTACGGGTCGAACACCGCCGGCAGCGGCTCGTACTCGACCCGGATCAGCTCGAGCGCTCGGTGCACGGTCTCCTCGTCGATCGCGGCCACCGCCGCGACCTCGTCGCCGATGAAGCGCACCTTGCCCGCCTTGAGCGGGATGTTGTCGTGGTTGTAGCCGAACGGACGCTGCTCGACGTTGCCGGCGTGGACGACCGCGTGCACACCCGGCAGCTGCTCGGCCTCGGAGATGTCGATCGAGACGATCCGCGCGTGCGGGTGCGGGCTGCGCAGGATCGCGCCGACCAGCAGGCCCGACATCCGCATGTCGTCGGCGTACACCGTCTTGCCCGCAACCTTCGGCGGCGCGTCCAGCTTCGGCAGGCGGCGACCCACCACGCGCAGCCCCCCGGCCGGCTCGATGGGCGGTTTCTCCTCTACCGCGATGATCGTCCTCCTCGACTCCGGCGACCCCTACCGGGCGCCGACCGACTCTCCATATCCAATCGTCTCTTCCGCTGCCACCGTACCTCCACCTAGTCGGCGAGCGCGTCAGCGACGAGCTCGACGACGTCACGCGTACGCAGCGCCGACTCCTCCGAGCCGATCGAGCGCGCGCCGCTCGCGAGCATGGTCAAGCAGAAGGGGCAGCCGGTCACGATCGTGCTGGCGCCGGTCGCCTCCGCCTGGCGGGCACGGATCGCGTTGATCTTCTCGCCGTCGTCGGCGTCCTCGTAGAAGGCGTGGCCGCCGCCGGCGCCGCAGCAGAAGCTGTTCTCCCGCGATCGTTCCATCTCGACGCGCTGCACGCGGAGCGCGTCGAGGACGACCCGCGGCGCGTCGAACTGGCGGTTGTAGCGGCCGAGGTAGCACGGGTCGTGGAAGGTGACGCGCTCGACGGCGTCGGGGGCGAGACGGACACGGCCGGCCGTGATCAGGTCGGCGACGAGCTCGGTGTGGTGGACGACCTCGTAGCGGCCGCCGAAGGCGCCGTACTCGTGGCGGAGCTGCTGGAGGCAGTGCGGGCAGTGGGTGAGGATCCGCGTGACGCCGGCGCCGTTGAGCATCTCGACGTTCGCGTTGGCAAGCATGTCGTAGTGGAACTCGTTGCCGGTGCGGCGCGCGACGTCGCCGTTGCACCGCTCCTTCGAGGCGACGACGCCGAACCGCACTCCGGCGTGGCTGAGCACCCGGACGAGCGAGGTCGCGATCTGCTGCGCGCGCTCGTCGAAGGCGGCGGCGCAGCCGATCCAGTAGACGAGGTCGAGGTCGCCGGCCTGCTCGACCGAGTCGAGCTCCGGGACGTCGAGGCCGTGCAGCCAGTCGCTACGCCCGGAGGAAACGCCGCGGAAGGGATGCTCGCGCGCCTCGAGCGCGGCCACCGTCTCCGCCACGCCCGGCGGCACGGTGACCTGCTCCATCGCGAGGTTCTGGCGCAGGCCCACGATCGTCGCCACGTGCTCGATGCCGACCGGGCACACCTCCTCGCAGTGGCGGCAGGTCGTGCACGCCCAGAGCGCCTCGCCGGTCACGACCCCGCCGGCGAGCGGCCCCGCCTCGGCGCCGTCGGCGCGGATCGCGTCGCGCAGGTCGAGGATCACGCGCTTCGGCGAGAGCGGCTTGCCGGCCGCTTGCGCGGGGCAGACTGCCTCGCAGCGGCCGCATTCGGTACAGGCGTCGAGGTCGAAGAGCTGCTTCCACGTCATGTCCGCGGGCCGGTTGATGCCGAGCCGGACGGGTTCCGCCTGGAAGTCGGTCGGCAGCGGCACGCCGCGCGCCGGCCCGGGGTTCGAGAAGAAGACGTTGAGCGGCCCCGTGAAGCCGTGGATCGCCTTCGAGTACGGGACGCAGGCGAGCAGCGTGTGCCACATGAGGACATGTGCGGTCCACAGCCACGGATACGCGCCCTTCAGTCCCGAGGCGCCGAGACCGCCGAGCGCCTGAGCGACGACCCAGCCGCCGGGCGACCAGCCGGCCCAGTGGTCGTGCGTCGCGGCGAGGCGCGTCCCCTCGAGCCCGAATCCGGTCAGCGCGATCAGGAACAACGAGGCGAGCAGGAGCGCGTCCGCCGGCTCGCGGCGCTCGAGCTGCTCCGGCTGCAGGACGTAGCGCCGGATCGCGGCGACGGCGATGAAGAGGAGGAACAGCAGCCCGAAGAGGTCGACCGTGAGGCTCTCGAACCCGAGGTAGAACGAGCCGTGGTAGGCGCCCGTCAGGCCGAGGTCGGAGTCGAGGAAGACCATGACCGTGGCGGCGAAGAGGACGAGGAAGCCGGCATAGAAGACGGCGTGGACGGCCCCCGGGAAGCGCG
>DATFMW010000486.1:0-3483 GCA_035266765.1 Gaiellaceae bacterium
CGGCGAAGTGGGCCATGTCGCAGAGGAGGAGGGCGCCGACCTCGTCGGCGATCGCCCGGAAGCGGTCTGTCTCGACGGTGCGCGGATACGCGGAGCCGCCGCAGACGATCAGCTTCGGCCGCACCTCCTTCGCCTGGGCGAGCACCTCGTCGTAGTCGACCGTCATCGTCTCGCGCGAGACGCCGTAGCCGGAGATCGTGTAGAGCCGGCCGCTGAAGTTGACCTTGTGCCCGTGCGTCAGGTGGCCGCCGTGGTCGAGACGGAGCGAGAGGATCGTGTCGCCGGGATCGAGCACGGCCGCGTAGACCGCCATATTCGTCTGCGAGCCCGCGTGCGGCTGGACGTTCGCGTGCTCGGCGCCGAAGAGCGCCTTCGCGCGGTCGATCGCGAGCTGCTCGATCTCGTCCACGACCTCGCAGCCGCCGTAGTAGCGCTTGCCCGGGTAACCCTCGGCGTACTTGTTCGTCGGCACCGAGCCGACCGCCTCGAGCACGGACGGCCACGTGAAGTTCTCGGAGGCGATCAGCTCGATCTGGTCGCGCTGGCGGTCGAGCTCGCGTCCGAGCAGGGCGGCGATGTCGGGGTCGACGTCCTCGAGCCCTGCGGTCGTGAGCTGCTGAAAGGTTTCCTGCGCGACGGACACGGCGTTCTCTCCTTCTCTGGGGCGGCGCAGTCGATGCTACGCCAGCGCCGCGACGACACGCGCGATCGCCTCGGCGGCGGGCGCGGCGCCCTCGCGGAGAACGCGCGGCTCCGGGCCGGAGAAGTCGAGCACGGTCGAGGGCGTCCCCGGCAGCTCGCCCGCGTCGACCTCGGCCGCGACACCCGAGCGGATCGCCTCGGGCACCTGATCGAGGCTGCACGGGTCGGGGCCGCCCGGCGCGTTCGCGCTCGTGGCGGCGACCGCACCGACACGGGCGAGCACGGCAGCGGCGGGCGCCGGCAGCTCGGGCACGCGGACGCCGATGGCGGCGGGATTCGGACCGCAGAGCCAGCGGAAGCGGCGCGCCGGGTTCACGAGGACGAGCGTGTACGGGCCGGGCAGAAGCGCGCGGGCGATCGTGCCGGCGCGGCCGCGCAGCTCGGGCACGCACTCGAAGAGCAGGTCGAGATCCGCGGCGAGGAGCGCAGTGGGCTGGCCGAGCTCCCGGCCCTTCAGCCGGTAGAGCCGCTCGACGGGCGCGGACGTATACGGCGTCGCGCAGAGTCCGTAGACGGTGTCGGTCGGGAGGATCGCGGGCTTGCCGGCCTGGAGCGCCGAAACCGCCAGCTCGATCATGTCGTCGCTCATCCTCTCCGCCCCTCCACCACTCGCTCACGCCCGCCGAGATCGGCGGTGATCCTAACGTCCTCGTACCCGAGCCCCCGCAGCGTCTCGGCGACCGTGCCGGCCTCGCCGTCGCCGACCTCGAGCACGAGGAAGCGTGTCCGCGCCGCGCGGGCGATCCGCTCGTGGAAGCCGGTGCCGAGGAGCGCCGTCTCCGGTTCGAAGCGCAGCTCCGGCTGCAACCCGTCGAGCGTGGCGACGTAGGGCGGGTTCGCAGCGACGAGGTCCCACCCCTCGCCGGCCGTCTCGATCCCACCCTCGCGCAGTTCCACCGCGAGGCCGAGGCGCGCCGCGTTCTCCCCCGCGAGCTCGAGCGCGGTCGCCGAGACGTCGACGCCGGTGACGAGCGCGTCGGGCCGCTCGTCGGCGAGCGCGAGCGCGATCGCGCCCGAGCCGACGCCGACGTCGAGCACCCGCGGCGCCTCGCTGCCCTCGAGCAGCGCGAGCGCCCGCTCGACGAGCGTCTCCGTCTCGGGCCGCGGCACGAGCGCGCGGGCGTCGGTGCGCAGGACGAGCCGCCGGAAGCCCCACTCGCCGAGGACGTAGGCGAGCGGTTCGCGGCCCTCGCGCCGGGCGAGCAACGGCTCGAGGGCGTTGCCGGAAGCGGCGCCTTCGGAGCCGGTTGGCACCTCGTCGTCGAGCCGAGCGACGAGCCCGGAGCGGGTCGTGCCGAGCAGGTGCGCGACGAGGAGCTCCGCGTCGACGCGCGGCGTGTCGACGCCCGCGGCCGCGAGGCGCCGCTCCGCCTCGGCGAGCGCCGTCCGGACGTTCACTCGCCGATCGTGCGCCGGCGGTCGTCGGTTCCGAGCGCCTAGGTGAACTCGTCGAGCTCGCCGCCGAGGATCCGGTCGAGCTGGTGCACCGTGAGCTTGATCCGGTGGTCGGTGAGCCGGTTCTCGGGGAAGTTGTAGGTGCGGATCTTTTCCGCGCGCTCGCCGCTGCCGATCTGGGAGCGCCGCGTCGCGTCGAGCTCGGCCCGCTGGCGCTCGAGCTCGCGCTCGTAGAGGCGCGCGCGGAGGACGCGCATCGCCTTGTCCTTGTTCTGGAGCTGCGACTTCTCGTCCTGCATCGAGACGACGACGCCGGTCGGCACGTGCGTGATCCGGACGGCGGAGTCGGTGGTGTTCACGGACTGGCCACCGGGGCCGGTCGAGCGGTACACGTCGATCTTCAGGTCCGATGGGTCGATCTCGACCTCGACCTCTTCCGCCTCCGGCATCACGGCCACCGTCGCCGTGGAGGTGTGGATGCGGCCCTGGCTCTCGGTCTCGGGGACGCGCTGGACGCGGTGGGTGCCGCCCTCCCACTTGAAGACGGAATAGGCGCCGTCGCCCTTGACCGCGAACGTCACTTCCTTGTAGCCGCCGCCGTCGCTCGCGCTCGCGGCGAGCTCCTCGACCTTGTAGCCGCGCCGCTCGGCGTAGCGGGCGAGCATCCGGTAGACGTCGCCGGCCCAGAGCGCGGCCTCGTCGCCGCCGACGCCCTGGCGCACCTCGAGGATCACGTCCTTGCGGTCGGCCGGGTCGCGCGGGGCCATCGCGACTCGCAGCTCCTCCTCGAGCGCGGCCGCCCGCTCCTCGAGCTCCGGCACGAGCTCCTTCAGGTCGGCGTCCTCGTGCGCGGCGGCGAGGTCGTCGCGCGCGCCGCGCCATTCCTGGGCGAGCTTGTACGGGCCCTCGAGCTCCTTCAGGCGCCGCCCGACCTCGGCCGCCTCGCGGTGGTCGTTGTAGACGGACGGGTCGGACATGCGCTCCTGCACCTCGAGGTAGGAGCGCTCGAGCTCGTCGATCAGGCTGTCGAAGGTCGTGGCCATGCCGCGACCAAGGGTACCCGGGGTCGGAGCGCTACCCCGCGAGCCGCGCGTCGAGGGTGATCTCGGGGACGCCCGCGAGCGCCTTCGACACGGGGCAGTTCGCCTTCGCGCCCTGCGCCGCCTCCTCGAAGCCGGCCGCGTCGAGACCCGGGACGCTTCCCGTGACGGTGAGGGCGACCTTCGCGATCCCCTCGCCCGGCTGGAAGGTGACGGTCGCCGAGGTGCGGAGCTCGTCCGGCGGCGTGCCGGCGCGCGAGAGCCCGGCAGACAGGGCCATCGAGAAGCACGAGGCGTGCGCGGCGGCGATCAGCTCCTCGGGGCTCGTCGCGGTCGGCGAGTCCTC
>DATFMW010000487.1:0-7739 GCA_035266765.1 Gaiellaceae bacterium
CGTCGTGTACCCGTGGGAGATCTCGGTGGCGCGCTCCCACGAGACGGACGACTCGGTGCTGAACGTCCTGCGAGGCGAGATCGGCCCGCTCGTCGAGGTCGGGAACCGCGTCCGCGTTCGGATCGGGCCGGTCACCGCGGAGGTGACGGCCGCCTCGGCTGCGCGGCTCGAGCTCCAGCGCGGCGGAACCGCATATGCCGCGTTCAAGGCGACGGGGACGCGCCTCGTTCCCCTCGGCGGCCTCCCCGTTTCCGCGTAGGCGAGTCTCCGCAAGACCCCGGATGTCGGGGACGAGCACACGAAGGAAACTGAATGCTTCAGGGCCGGACCGGGAACCCTCTTCCGCGGGCCGGGGCGGTGCGGTCGTCGCAACCGCACCGCCTCACGTTCTCTCAGCGGCGCACTGTCCGGTAGCCGTCGACGACGAACGGCAACGCCAGCCGGTCACCTCGACGAAGCGACGGCTCCTCCTCGACGATGGCAGCCACCCGTCCGGCGAGTTCGGCGAGCTCCGCCTCCGCGAGCCCTGCGAGGGTCGCGTACGAGCGGAGATGATCGCCCAGCGCCTCGCGGGGGAGATCGAGCACGTGCGGGAACCGGCCTCGCTCGACCGAGCCGAAGAGCCCGCCCGCAATCACGAGATCGGCCCACGGCCGCGTCGGCCAGGACGCCGGCCCGCGACGCGCCGCCTCGAGCGCGGCGGCAACCCGCGCCATCGCCGGCTCGGCCGCGTCGCGATGGTTCCAGCCGAACGCGAACGTCCCTCCCGGACGCAGCACGCGGTGCGCCTCGGCGAGCGCCTGCTCGACGTCGAACCAGTGGAGCGAGGAGCCGGCGACGACCGCGTCGGCCGCGCCGTCGGCGAGCGGCACCGCCTCCGCGGAGCCCTGCACCGCCTCGACGCCGGCGAGCCCGAGCCCGTGCAGGATTCCGAGCATCCGCAGATCGGGCTCGACCGCGAGCACATGCCGACCGGCCGCGGCGAGCGCGCGCGTCAGCTTCCCGGTGCCCGCGCCGAGCTCGACGACGAGCTGCGGTGTCCCGGGCGTAAGCCACCACGCCGTCTCGGACGGCCAGTCCGGCCGCGCGCGTTCGTACGCGTCGGCGTTCGCGCCGAAGGTCAGCCGCCGGGGCGTCTCCGACATCGCGAGACGGTAGCCGCGCCGAGCGGCTAGGCCGTGCGCGCCTCGGGGAAGCGCGGCAGGCCGTCGTCCGGCACCGGCTCCCAGGGCGCCGCGTAGGCGACGAACTGGTGGTACGAGGGCCGGACGCCGGGGTCGACGTCGAACGCCCCGAGCCTCACGATGCGCAGGCCGAGGTCGTCGCGCTTCGACCACAGGTGCCCGCCGCAGGCGGAGCAGAAGCACTTCGTGGCGCCGTCGGGCGGCTGCCAGCAGCGGACGAGGTCCTCGCCGGAGACGATCCGGAGCGCGGAATGCGGCACCGGCGCCGAGGCGGATGCCGCCGTGCCGCTGCGGTGCTGGCAGCGCGTGCAGTGGCAGTAGCCGGCGATCGTCAGCGGCTCGGCCACCTCGAAGCGAACGGCGCCGCAGAGGCACCGTCCGGTCAGCGGAAGCGTCGACACGCGCGCAGCCTAACGCGGCGCGCGTGCCGTGCGCGAGTCTGCTACCAGCGGGAGCGGCGGCCGCGGCGGCTCGTGTAGACGAGCTTCGCGCGTGCCGTCTTCATGCCGGTCGCCTCGAACTCCTCGCGATGGCCGAGGATGTTCGCGACGCGACTGACGTCCGCCTGCTGCTCGGGCAGGACGAGCGTGATCCCGTTGCCGGAGCGTCCGGCGCGGCCGGTGCGGCCGACGCGGTGGACGTAGCCCTTGCTGTCGTCCGGCGGGTCGTAGTTGATCACGTGGCTGATCGACTCGAGGTCGAGGCCGCGGGCGGCGACGTCGGTGGCGACGAGCGTCGACACCTTGCCGCTGCGAAAGCGCTCGAGCGCCTTCTCGCGCGCGCCCTGCGTCATGTCGCCGTGCATCGCGGTCGCCTCCACCCCGCGTCCGCGGAGCTTCGCGGCGAGCCGGTCGACGCCGCGCTTCGTCCGGCAGAAGACGAGCGCGACCCCCTGCTGCGCCTCGAGCAGCTCGATCAGCCGGTCGAGCTTGTCGGCGGCGGTGACCGAGACGAACTCGTGCTCGACGTCGCCGTGGGAGTGCTGCATCGGCAGGTCGGCCTCGAAGCGCGACGGGTTCGTCGTGTACGCGCGGGCGAGCTCGCCGACCTCGCCGTCGAGCGTGGCCGAGAAGAGCATCGTCTGGCGCTTCGCCGGCAGGTGGCGCACGATCCGCTCGACCTGTGGCAGGAAGCCCATGTCGAGCATCCGGTCGGCCTCGTCGAGGACGAGCGTCTGGACGCCGCCGAGCGAGAGCATGCGGCGCTGCACGAGGTCGTGCAGGCGGCCGGGCGTGGCGACGACGATCTGGGCGCCCTGCAGGCGCTTCGCCTGCGGACCGACCGGAGCGCCGCCGTAGGCGGCCACTGCGCGGAGGCCCTTCGGCGCGCCGATGGCGGCGAGCTCGTCGGTCACCTGCGAGGCGAGCTCGCGGGTCGGGACGAGGATGAGCGCCACGGGCGTCTCGCGAGCGTCGGCGGGGATCCGCTCGACGAGCGGCAGGCCGAACGCGAGCGTCTTGCCGGAGCCCGTCGGGGCGCGGCCGAGAATGTCGCGGCCGGCGAGCGCGTCGGGGATGACGAGGGACTGGATGCGGAACGGCTCGACGATGCCGCGGGAGGCGAGCTGCTGCTCGACCTCCGCGCTCACGCCGAGCGCGCGAAACGAATCGGTCATACGGTTCTGACTCCTCGATTTGGGGGTTCGAGATGCAGTGCCTCGAAACGCCCGGAGGAGGAACGAGAATCTGAATCTCACGGGACGACCCTGTGCCGTCCGTGCGAGCACCGTAGCAGTCGGCGACGACGGATGGTTTCCTCCACCGGCAACGGAGCAGCGCCGCGCGAGGCCGCGACGATCAGGTGAACGCAGCCACGCTCTTGGCGACGAGGAAGATCGCGACCCCGACGACGAGCACGGCGAAGCCGGCGGCGAGCCGGGCGGGGCGCGTGCGCCCGCCGAGCCGCGACCCCGCGAGCGCGCCGGCGACGGCCGCGGCGGTGAACACCGCCGCCACGCCCCAGTCGACCGAGCCGGAGGCGAGGTGCGCGGCGAACGCGACGGCGCTCGTCAGCGCGATCACGAGCAGCGACGTCCCCACCGCGACAGCGAGCGGCAGCCCGAGCAGGAGCGAGAGCGCCGGCACGACGGCGAAGCCGCCGCCGACGCCGAAGAAGCCGGTCAGGAGGCCGGTACCGAGACCGGCGGGGACGATCCGCAGCCAGAGGCCGGGGCCCCGCGCCTCGATCTCGGCCCGGCTCGGCTCGCCGCGCCCGCGCACCATCAGGGCCGCGGCGACGAGCAGCAGGACGGCGAAGCCGAGCAGGATCGAGCGCGAGCTCGCGACCCGGTTGAGCGCGGTGCCGCCGAGGGAACCCACGGCCCCCGCGGTCCCGAACGCGAGCGCCGTCCGGACGCGCACGCGGCCGGCACGGCCGTGCGCGAGCGCGCCGAGCAGCGCGGTCGCCCCGACGATCAGGAGCGACTCGGTCGTCGCCTGCTTGACGGGCTCCCCGAGCAGGTACACGAGCACGGGCACGGCGAGGATCGAGCCGCCGCCGCCGACGAGCCCGAGGGAGAGCCCGATCGCGAGCCCGAACGGCAACGCGAGCAGCGCGTGGATCACGGCGAGGGAGCGAAGGGTGACAGGGCCTTGCTAGGCTAGCTCAACTACTTGGTTGAGTAGTTTAGTAAGGAGTGGTGGATGCTCTTCCGGCAGATTCTGCACGCAGATCTCGGCTGCGCTTCCTACATCGTCGCTGATGGAGGCGTCGGCGCGATCGTCGACCCGAAATGGGAGATCGAGGAGTACCTCGAGCTCGCCGACGAGCATGGCTTCGAGATCCGGCACGTGCTCGAGACCCACAACCACGCCGACCACGTCTCCGGACGCGGCCGGCTCGTGGAGGCGACCGGCGCGGCCGTCCACGTCTCCCCCACGCCCGGCCTCACCTACCCGCACGAGACGCTCGCCGACGGCGAGGCGATCGAGCTCGGCGAGACCCGCATCGTGGCGCTCGCGACGCCCGGGCACCGGCCCGAGCACACGGCGTATCTCGTCTACGACCGCGCCCGCAGCGACGAGCCTGTCGCGGTGCTGACCGGCGACTCGCTCTTCATCGGCGACGTCGCCCGGCCCGACCTCGCGGTCGAGGCCGGCGAGGGCGCCCGGGGCCTCCACGGATCGCTGCGGCGGCTGCTCGACCTGCCCGACCATGTCCAGGTGCTGCCCGGACACGTGGGCGGCTCGCTCTGCGGCGGCGCCGGGATGAGCGAGGCTCCCTCCTCGACCGTCGGCTTCGAGCGGCGCTTCAACCCGCTCCTGGGGCTCACCGACGAGGAAGAGTTCGTCGCGAGCCTGACCACGGGGCTGCGGCCGCAGCCGCCGAACTTCCGTCGAATCGTGGCGCTGAACAGCGGCCCGCTGCTGCGCGAGGCCGCCACCCTCGAGCCGCTCGCGCCTGCCCGCGTCGACGAGCTCCTGCGCGACGGCGCGACGCTGCTCGACGGGCGCGCGCCCGAGGCCTGGGCCGCTGGCCATGTGCCCGGCTCGGTCAGCGCGACGATGGTGCGGGCCGCTGTCGGTAGCCGCGCCGCAGCCGCCGTCGACCCCGAGTCGCCGGTCGTCGTCACGGCCGCCTCGGACGAGGACGCCGCCCGGATGGCGCGGCGGCTCGAAGCCGTCGGGTTCCGGCAGGTGCTCGGCCTCCTCGCCGGCGGCGTCGACGCCTGGAGGGAGGCCGGCCTCGAGGTCGAGCTTGTCGAGTCCATCGACGTCCCGGAGCTCGCCCACCGGCTGCGCGGGCGCCTCGTCGTCGCCCTCGACGTGCGCGACGCTGACGAGTGGCAGGATGCGCACGTGCCCGACTCGCTCCATCTGCCCTACCACGAGCTCTCCGACACGGCGCTCGAGCAGCTCCGCGCGGCCGAGAACGGCCAGCCCTACGCGGTCGTGTGCGGCGCCGGCAACCGTGCCTCGCTCGCGGCGTCGCTGCTGCGGCGCGCGGGCGTCCGCGGGGTCGTCCATGTCGGCGGCGGCGGCGTCTCCGACCTTGCCGGCCACGGGATCGAGCTGACCCGGAGCGCGGCATGAGCGCCGAGGTGAGCGCCCCGGAGGCGAAGACGCTGCTCGAGCGCGGCGAGGCGATCGCGCTCGACGTGCGCGAGGCCTACGAGTGGGCGGAGGGCCACATCGCCGGCGCGCTCCACGTGCCGCTCGGGGAGCTCGGGCAGCGCCTGCACGAGGTGCCCCGCGACCGGCGCATCGTCGCGGTCTGCCGGAGCGGCAACCGCAGCGGCGCGGTCACGCAGGCGCTCGCGCAGGCCGGCTACGACGTCCTCAACCTCGCCGGGGGCCTCATCTCCTGGCACCGGCACGGGCTGCCGCTCGAGCCGGCTCCCGGGACGGTCGCGTGATGGGCCTGCTCTCGCTCTTCTTCGGCGCGTCGGTGTCGGTCGAGGAAGCCGCCGACCAGTTCGGCCGGCGCGAGGCGTTCGCGCTCGACGTGCGTGAGCGGCGCGAGTGGAAGGCAGGCCGGATCGTGGGCTCGAAGCACATCCCGTCCGGGTCGCTCGCAGTCCGTACCGCGGAGCTCGACGCGAACCGGCGCTACATCGCCGTCTGCCGCAGCGGCGCGCGCAGCTCACGGGCCGCCTCCCAGTTGCGCAAGGAGGGCTTCGACGTCGTGAACCTGAAGGGCGGCATGCTCGCCTGGAGGCGCGCGAAGCTTCCGCTCGAGCCGCGCGGCGGCCGCGTGATCTAGCGCAGGGCCGGGCGGAGCGCCGCGGCGAGCGCGGTCATCGTGAACGGTTTCTGGAGGAACGTGTCGCGCGCGTCGAGGACGCCCCGGTCGCGCACGGCGTCGCACGGATAGCCGGACGTGTAGACGATGCGCAGGCCGGGCCGGAGCTCGGCGAGCCGCAGTGCGAGGTCGTGGCCGTTCATCTCCGGCATGACGACGTCGGTGAGCACGAGATCGAGCTCCGCCGGGCCGAGCGCCAGCTCGAGCGCCTCGCCGGGCGTCGCCGCGACGACGACCTCGTGGCCGAGCCGCTCGAGCATCTCGGTGACGATCCCACGCACGAGCGTGTCGTCCTCGACGAGCAGGATCGTCGCGTGGTTGTCGCCGCCGTCCGCCGCCACCGCCACATCGGGGCACGCCGGGGTGCCGTCGACCGCGGGCAGGCAGACGACGAACGTCGCCCCGGCGCCCTGACGCGACTCGACCGAGACGGCGCCGCCGGACTGCTCGACGACCCCGTGCACCGTCGAGAGCCCCATGCCGGTCCCCCGGCCCGGCGGCTTGGTGGTGTAGAAGGGCTCGAAGATGCGCTCGGCCACCTCGGGCGCGATCCCGACGCCGGTGTCGGCGACCGTGAGCACCACACAGCGCGTGTCGCCGTCGACAGCGCACGAGGTGGCGATGCGGAGATCGCCGCCGGCAGGCATCGCGTCGCGGGCGTTGACGACGAGGTTCAGGAGCACCTGCCCGAGCTGGGTCGGGTCGGCGAGCACGGGAGGCAGATCCGGGTGGAGGTCGACGTGGAGCCGGATGTCTTCGCGGACGAGGCGCTGGAGCATCGTCACGTACCCGGAGACGACCTCGTTCAGGTCGACGAGCTCGGGCTGCAGAAGCTGCTGACGGCTGAACGCGAGCAGCTGACGGGTCAGGTCGGCAGCACGCTCGCCCGCACGGCGGATCTCCTCGAGGTGAGACCCGACCACCGCATCGCCGTCAGAGACAGCCGCACGCGCGAGATCCGAATAGCCGTTGATCGCGGTGAGGAGATTGTTGAAGTCGTGGGCGATCCCGCCGGCGAGGTTGCCGACGGCCTCCATCCGCTGCGCCTGGCGGAGCTGCTCCTCGAGCCGGCGCTGACCGGTCACGTCGCGGCCGTTCAGGACGATGAAGGCCGGATTCCCAGCCGCATCGAGCCCCGCCGAGACCGTGCCCGAGACGACGCGGATGCGTCCGTCCCGGGTGCGGACGTGGCTGTCGCCGAGCGCCGAGGGCTCACCGGCAAGGGCCGCGGCGAAGGAGGCGTTCACACCGTCGATGTCCTCGGGCGTGAAGACGTCGGACACCGGGCAGCCGACGAGCTGGTCCGGCGCATAGCCGAGGATCTGCTCGGCCGACCGCGAGACGAGCCGGATCGTGCCGTCGAGCCCGAGCACGGCGATCAGGTCGGGCGAGCTCTCGATCACGACCTCGTGCAATGCCTGCGTCTCGGCGAGCTCGCGCTCGAGGCGCCGGAACTCGGTTACGTCCTCGACCTGGGCCACGAACTGGACCGGCGTGCCGTCGCGGTCGCGGACGACCGAGACGCCGACGTGCCCCCAGACGATCCCGCCGTCGGCGCGGACGTACCGCTTGTCGGTCACGACCGCATCGGTGCCGCCTGACCGCATCAGCTCGATGTTCCGCTTCGTCAGCGGAGCGTCGTCCGGAAACGTGAGCTCCTGCACCGGCCGGCCGACGAGGTCGTCCGCCGGGTAGCCGAGCATCCGCGCGAAGGCCGCGTTCGCGCGGATGAGGACGCCGCCGGCATCCGTCAGCATCATCCCCACCGCAGCCTGGTCGAATGCGCTGCGGAAGCGGCTCTCGCTCTCCTCGAGT
>DATFMW010000488.1:0-14322 GCA_035266765.1 Gaiellaceae bacterium
GAAGCTCTACGTCGTCTACGCGAACACCGACCCGAGCGTCGGCGTCCGCGACGGGACGTCGAGCTTCCTGATCCCGCCGGGGACGCCGGGGTTCGAGATCGGCGCGGTGCACGAGAAGATCGGCAGCCGCTTCATGAACAACGCGGAGCTGATCTTCGACAACTGCCGCGTCCCGGCCGACCATCTGCTCGTCGAGAACGACGCGCTGCGGAAGGCCGGCGGCTACTTCCGGGCCGGGAAGATCCTGCTCGCAGCGAAGAACCTCGGCGTCGGCGTCGCCGCGCTCGAGGACACCGCGCGCCACGTGCAGCAGCACGTCCAGGGCGGCCAGATCCTGATCAAGCATCAGGTCGTCGCCGCTGCGGTGGCGGACATGGCGACGCGGGTCGAGGCGGTGCGCGCGCTCGTCCGCTACGCCGCCCAGGCCCTCGACGAGGAGACCTCGGACGCCGAGACGCTCTGCATGATGGCGAAGGTGCACGCCTCCGAGCTCGTCTTCGAGGTCTGCAAGAGCGCGATGGAGCTGCACGGCGGCAGCGGCGCGATGCGCGAGGTCGGGATCGAGAAGCACCTGCGCGACGCGTCGACGTTCTTCCACCGCGACGGGGCGAACGACATCCACCGCTTCAAGATCGCGAAGGCGCTCTTCCCGGAGACGGCCGGCACCTACGCGGCGGACGGCGCGGTGCCCCCGGAGGCGGCGCCCGTGTCGTGACGGGATGCTCCCGGGCCGCCTGGGGATGAGAGGATGGGTCGAGGAGGCGGGCCCGCTGTTCGACCGAGGAGGTTCGATGCCGCTGCACGCTCAGGAGCCGGACCGGGGATCGGACGACTTCCTCGCGATCCGGCCGCAGTTCGCGCGGCGCGGCGAGGTGCAGGCGGTGCCGCGCTTCCGGCTGCCCGACGACGGGATGGACCCGGACACTGCGTACCAGGTCGTCCATGACGAGCTGATGCTCGACGGGAGCGCCAGGCTCAACCTGGCCACGTTCGTGACGACGTGGATGGAGCCGCAGGCGCGCACGCTGATCGCCGACACGCTCGACAAGAACATGATCGACAAGGACGAGTATCCGCAGACGGCGGAGCTCGAGCGCCGCTGCGTGAGCATCCTCGCCGACCTGTGGCACGCGGAGTCGGCGCGCTCGGCGGTCGGGACTTCGACGATCGGCTCGAGCGAGGCGGCGATGCTCGGCGGTCTCGCGCTCAAGTGGCGGTGGCGGCAGCGGCAGGCTGCGGGCGGAAGGCCGACCGATCGCCCGAACCTGGTGATGGGCAGCAACGTCCAGGTCTGCTGGGAGAAGTTCTGCCGCTACTGGGACGTCGAGCCGCGGCTCGTGCCGATGCGGGACGGCTGCTACCACCTGACCGCGGAGGGAGCGGTCGAGCGGTGCGACGAGAACACGATCGGCGTGGTCGCGATCCTCGGCTCGACGCAGGACGGAAGCTACGAGCCGGTGGGCGAGATCGCCGCCGCGCTCGACCGGCTCGAGGCGGCACGGGCCATCTCCGTTCCGATCCACGTCGACGCCGCCTCCGGCGGGTTCGTCGCGCCCTTCCTCGACCCCGAGCTGGAATGGGACTTCCGTGTGCCGCGCGTCCAGTCGATCAACAGCTCCGGGCACAAGTACGGGCTTGTCTACCCGGGTGTCGGCTGGGCGCTCTGGCGCAACCGGGAGGCGCTGCCCGAGGAGCTCGTCTTCGCGGTCGACTACCTCGGCGGCGAGACGCCGACGATGGCGATCAACTTCTCGCGTCCCGGCGCCCAGATCGTCGCCCAGTACTACTCGTTCCTGCGGCTCGGCAGGACGGGGTACGCGGAGCTGCAGGCCGCCTGCAGGAGCACGGCGCGCTACCTCGCGGACGAGATCGCGGCGCTCGGGCCGTTCGAGCTGATCAGCGACGGGAGCGAGCTGCCCGTGCTCGCGTTCCGCCTCGCGGAGGGAGTCTCCAACTACACGGTCTACGACGTCTCGGATCAGCTCCGGCAGCGCGGCTGGCTCGTCCCCGCGTACGCGTTCCCGCCGGACCTCGAGGACGTGCACGTGCTCCGCATCGTCGTGCGGAACGGGTTCAGCCGCGACCTGGCCAGGCTCCTGCTCGCCGATCTCCGGCGCGCGATCGAGCGTCTGGGCCGGCTCGACCGGCCGCTGCCGCCGATCGACCATCCCGGCGGCTTCCACCACTAGCAGCATGTGCAGACTCTTCGGGCTCAGTGCCGCGCCGCACAGGGTGCGTGCGAGCTTCTGGCTCCTGGAGGCGCCGGACAGCCTCGTCGCGCAGAGCCGGCGGAACCCCGACGGCACGGGCCTCGGCTTCTTCGACGGGCGCGGCCGGCCGGTGCTGGACAAGGAGCCGCTGCCCGCCTACGCCGACCCGGCCTTCGCGCGGGAGGCGAGACACGTCAGCTCGACGACGTTCGTCTCGCACATCCGTTTCGCCACGACCGGCGGCCGCACCGTCGAGAACACGCACCCGTTCGCGATGGACGGCCGCGTCTTCGCCCACAACGGTGTCGTCCGGGGGCTCGACCGGCTCGAGGAGCGGCTCGGAGACGAGCTGCGTCTCGTCCGGGGCGACACCGATTCGGAGCGGTTCTTCGCGCTCGTGACGAAAGAGATCCGGTCGTGCGGCGACGTGGAGGCGGGCGTCGCCGCCGCGGTCCGCTGGATCGCGGCGACGCTCCCGCTCTACTCGCTCAACTTCGTGCTCGCGACGAAGGACGAGCTCTGGGCGTTCCGGTACCCGGACACGCACCGGCTCTACGTCCTCGAGCGGGTGGCGGGCGGCCGCCACGGCGGCCGTGCCCTCCACCACGCGAGCTCGACCCTGCGCGTCCACGTCCCGCACCTGGCCGCGCAGCCCACGGTCGTCGTGGCGAGCGAGCCGCTGGACGACAGCCCCGACTGGCGCCTCCTCCGGCCGGGCGAGCTCGTGCATGTCTCGCCGGATCTCGCCGTGGCCTCCACCGTCCTCCTCGCCGGGCCGCCCGCGCACCCGATCCACCTCGACGAGTCGGGCGGGTCAGCTTCCCGGTAGGCGATTGTCGGCCGGCGCGGCGCAGAAGACGCTCAGCGCCTGCGCGAAGTCGCGGATCGCGTCGACGGCGTAGCTCGTCGGGTTCCACGACGCGCGCAGCGTGATGTGGAGCGGCCCGTCGTTCCCGGCGATCGCGACCGCGTGCAGACCGTACGCGGGCTCGTCCGTGAGCACGGCGACGCCGTCACCGGCCGAGGCGAGCGCCTGGGCGATCTCCGGCATGCTCACCACCGCCGCGAGCTCGTACGCGCCGCCCGCGCGGGCGACCTCGGCGTCGAACGCGCGCCGCGTCCCGAACGTGTCGTCGAGGAGGATCAGCGGCCGCCGCAGGAGCATGTCGAGCGCCACCTCCTCGAGGCCCGCCCACGGATGCGTGGCCGGTACCTGCGCCCAGATCGGGAACGCCGCGATCTCCGTCGACGCGACGCCGGCCGGCGGCGGGACGGTCGAGATCGCGACGTCGACCTCGGCCCGCGACAGCGCCTCGTACGACGCGTCCGCGCTCGCCGCCACGAACCGCGGCGTCGCCATCGACCTGCCGCGCGAGGCGACGAACGGCGCGATCACGTCCGCGATCGTCGTCGTGTGCGCCGCCACGGCGAGCGAGACGTTGAGCCCCTGCGCGAGCGCGGTCATGGTCGCGCTCGCCATGTCCGCGCGCGCGACGAGGTCGCGCGCGATCGGCAGGAAGCGCCGGCCGGCGGGCCCGAGGCGGAGCGACCGGCCGTCGCGGACGAACAGCTCGACGCCGAGCTCGTGCTCGAGCCCGCGCAGCTGTCGCGAGAGCGACGGCTGCGCGACGTGTACCCGCGCCGCGGCCGCCGTGATCGAGCCGTGGTCGGCGACGGCGAGGAAGTAGCGCAGGACGCGAAGTTCCATCGATGCCTCAGAGGCATGATTACATGACTGAATCGGTCCTGGACTCGCACCGGTCTCGCAGCGGACACTGCTCCCCGACGGTTTCTTGCTTCAGAGACGGGAGGGTGGTCAGATGCGCGGGAGGATGCGGGTCACTGCGCTCATCGCGATTGCTGCCGCGACGGTGATCGCCGCGACAGCCGCATGGGCGGGGCCGACGAAGAAGGGGAGCTCGCAGCAGCTGCTCCGGGTGGCCGCGACGGCCGCCGTCACGACGTGGGACCCGATCAAGTCGTTCTCGACCGAGGTCCTCTACATGGCGAACATGTACGAGCCGCTTCTGTACGCGAACCCGAACGGCACGTTCCGGCCGGGACTCGCGACCTCGTG
Source organism: Gaiellaceae bacterium (assembly GCA_035266765.1). GTDB lineage: Bacteria > Actinomycetota > Thermoleophilia > Gaiellales > Gaiellaceae > Palsa-739. The sequence continues at coordinate 4,288 of DATFMW010000488.1, forward strand.
GTCGCACACGAAGGACGGCAAGACGTGGACGTTCCACCTGCGCAAGGGCGTGACCTTCCACGACGGCGAGCCGCTCACCTCCGCGGCCGTCAAGAGCTCGATCGAGGCGTCTGCGAAGAACGGCGGTGCCGCCTTCATCTGGGCGTCGCTCGGCTCGATCACCACGCCCGACGACTCCACCGTCGTCTTCCACATGAAGTCGCCGGCACGCGTCGACCTGATCGCGTCGTCCGAGGACGGCGCATGGATCGTCTGCCCCAAGGCGCTCGCGGCGGTCGCCAAGGACGCGAAGTACTTCGAGTCGGGCAAGGACTGCGGCACCGGCCCGTACATGCTCAAGTCGTACAAGGCCGGCTCGGAGGTCGTCCTCACCGCCTACGACAAGTACTGGGGAGGCTGGAGCGGCAGCCGGTACCAGAACGTCGCGATCGAGATCACGTCCGAGGCGATCGTCCAGCAGCAGATGCTGTCCTCGGGCCAGGTCGACCTCGCGCTCTCCGTCCCGCTCGAGAACGTCAAGAAGCTCGCCGCGGGCGGCCAGTACACGACGATCGTCCAGCCGACGTCGCAGAACTACACCGCGTTCTTCAACACGACGCGTCCGCCGCTCGACAATCCGCTCGTGCGGCGTGCGCTCTCGTACGCGATGCCGTACGGCTCGATCATCAAGGTCGGCGCGTACGGCTACGGCTCGCAGTCTCGCGGCCCCGTACCGAAGGGGATCTTCCCGTGGCGCAAGTCCACGCCCCGGTACCACCAGAACCTCGCCATGGCGAAGAAGCTGCTCGCGCAGGCCGGACACCCGGGCGGACACTTCTCGCTCAAGCTCACCTACGCGGCCGAGAATCAGGCCGAGACCCGCTTCGCGCCGCTGATCAAGGACGCGTTCGCGAAGATCGGCGTCGACGTCTCGCTCAAGGGGATCCTGTTCAACCAGCAGTGGGCGGCGGCCAAGGCGAATCCGAAGAAGGCGCAGGACATCTTCCTGCTCCTCTACTGGCCGACCTATAGCGACGCCGGCTCGGACAACCTCTACTCGCTCTTCCACTCGAGCGCGAAGCCGTTCTTCAACCTCAGCTACTGGAACGACCCCGCCTACGACAAGCTCGTCGACGCGGGCAGCGCGATCTCCGGCGTCTCCCAGGCGAAGGCGCAGGCCGACTACTCGAAGGCGATGAAGCTGCTGTACACCCAGGCGCCGGGGGCGTACCTCTACGACGCCAAGCTCGTCCTGCTCGAGCCGAAGACCCTCTCGATGCCGGGAGCGGTGAACATCAACTATCCGTTCGTCACCTTCTTCTACCCGATCCAGAAGAAGCCGTAGGGCCCGCGTTCCGCCGACCGAGGAAGGAGCCGTCGCGTGCTGCAGTGGCTGAGCCGACGGCTCCTGACCTCGGCGGTGACGCTGTTCGGGGTCATCACCATCACGTTCGTGCTCGCCCGTATCGTGCCGTCGAACCCGGCCGCGGTGTACATCGGGCCGCTGGCACGCCCGGCCGAGATCGCGCGCGTGACGAAGCAGCTCGGCCTCGACCGGCCGCTTCCCGTCCAGTACGCGACGTACATGCGGAACCTGTTCGAGGGCGACTGGGGCACGTCGCTGGCGACGAAGGAGCCCGTGCTCGGTGGGATCGCGACGCGCCTGCCGGCGACGCTGGAGCTGATCGTCAGCGCGATGGCGCTGGCGATCGCGCTCGGGATCCCGCTCGGCGTGGTCGCGGCGCGACATCGTGGGCGGGCGCCGGACGGGCTCGTCCGGATCGGCTCCGTGTTCGGGATCTCGATGCCGGTCTTCTGGTTGGGGCTGCTCCTGCAGGCGCTGTTCAGCGGCAAGCTCGGTCTCCTGCCTGCGACGAGCCGGCTCAGCCTCGAGACGTCAGTGCTGAACCCGATCCCGCACGTCACCGGCTTCGCGATCTTCGACGCGCTCGTCGGCGGCGACTGGGCCGGGCTCGGCGACGCGGCGCGGCACCTCATCCTGCCCGCGCTGACCCTTGCCGCGTATCCGGTCGGGCTCGTCGCACGGATGACGCGAGCCTCGATGCTCGACGTGCTCGGGCAGGACTACGTCCGCACCGCGCGCACGTTCGGGCTCGGGGAGCGGCGGATCCTCTGGCAGCTCGCGCTGCGCAACGCGTTCCCGCCGACGTTGACCGTCATCGGCCTCTCGTCCGCGTACCTGCTCACGGGCACGTTCTTCGTCGAGCTCGTCTACGACTGGCCCGGCATCGGCCAGTTCGCGACGAACGCGCTGCTCAACCTCGACTACCCGGTGATCATGGGCATCACGCTGTTCGGGGCGATCGGGTTCCTCTCGATCAACCTGCTCGTGGACGTCCTTCAGGCCCGGCTCGACCCGCGGGTGCGGCTGACGTGAGCACCGTCACCGACTGGAGCTCCGCCGTCGCCGTCGCGCAGGAGGCCCCGGGTCGGCGCGGGCGCATGCTGCGGCAGCTCCGGCGGGATCCGGTCGCGGTCGCGGCGGCGGCGATCCTGGCGGTCTTCGTGCTCGTGACCGCGCTCGGGCCCGTGATCGCGCCGTATCCGGCCCAGGGCCGCGGTACGGCCGACGTCGCCGCACGCGACCTCGCGCCGAGCGGCGCGCACCTCTTCGGCACCGACCACCTCGGCCGCGACGTCGTCAGCCGCGTGATCATGGGGACGCGGCCGGCGCTCGGCTCGGCCGCCGCGGTCGTCCTGCTCGCGGTGCTGATCGGCGTCCCGCTCGGGCTCGCGTCCGGCTATCTCGGCGGCCGCGTCGACGAGGGGCTGATGCGGCTCACCGACCTGTTTCTCTCCTTCCCGCCGCTGCTGCTCGCGATGGTGATCGCGGCGCTGCTCGGTCCGAGCCTCGTGCACGCGGTGCTCGCGCTCGCGGTGTCGTGGTGGCCGTGGTACGCGCGGCTCGCGCGCACGGTCGCCCAGTCGCTGCGCCACGCGCCGTTCGTCGACGCGGCGCGCGTCTTCGGCGTGCGGGCGCCGGTGATCGTCGCGCGCCACGTCCTGCGCAACGCGCTCACGCCGATCCTCGTCCAGGCGACCGTCGACGCGGGCACGGTCATCCTCGCCGTCGGCTCGCTGTCCTTCCTCGGCCTCGGCTCGCAGCCGCCGCTGCCCGACTGGGGGCTGATGGTCGCCGACGGGAGGACGACCGTGCTCACCGAGTGGTGGATCGCGACCTTCCCCGGCCTCGCGATCTTCGTGGTCGCACTCGGCTTCAACCTCCTCGGCGACACCCTGCGCGACGTCCTCGACCCGCGGGGCGGCTCGTGAGCGCGCTGCTCGAGATCGAGGATCTCGCCGTCGACTTCGTCCAGGAGGGGCGGGTCTCGACGCGGGCGGTCCGCGGCGTCAGCCTCGAGCTCTCGGCGGGCGAGGCGCTCGGCGTCGTCGGCGAGACCGGCTGCGGCAAGACCGTCACCGGCCTCTCGATCCTCCGCATGCTGCCGGCGTCGGCGCGCGCGAGCGGTCGCATCGTCTTCGACGGCAGGGACGTGCTCGAACTGCCGGAGCGTGAGCTCCGCGACCTGCGCGGCAGCCGGATCTCGATGGTCTTCCAGAGTCCCGGCACGAGCTTCAACCCGGTCTTCCCGCTCGGCCGCCAGCTCCAGCACGTCGCCGAGCGGCACCTCGGACTCGGCCGGAAGGAGAGCGCCCGGCTCGTCGCCGAGCGGTTGCGGGAGGTCGAGCTGCCGGATCCCGAGCGGACGATGCGCCTCTATCCGCACGAGCTGTCGGGCGGGATGCTGCAGCGGGCGATGATCGCGATGGCGATCCTCTGCCGGCCGAGCCTGCTGATCGCGGACGAGCCGACGACCGCGCTCGACGTCACGCTCGCCGAGCAGATCCTGCGCCTGCTGCGCTCGCTCCAGCGCGAGCACGGCTTCGCGGTCTTCTTCATCAGCCACGACCTCGACCTCGTCGGCGACTTCTGCGATCGCGTTGCCGTCCTCTACGCGGGCCGGATCGTCGAGTCGGGCCACGCGTCCGAGCTGCTCGCGCACCCGCACCATCCGTACACGCGCGCGCTGCTCGACGCGCTGCCGCGCCGTGCGCACCCGGGCAGCGCCCTCGCGGCGGTTCCCGGGAGCGTGCCGACCGCGCTCGAGGAGCCGCCCGGCTGCGCGTTCGGCCCGCGGTGCCCGCGCGCCGCCGCGGAGTGCACGGTCGCGCCGCCGCCGCTCGTGCCCGTCGCGCCGGGCCGCGACGTCGCCTGCTACCGCTGGGACGCGTCGTGAGCGCGCTGCTCGACGTCCGGGCGCTCGTCAAGGAGTTCCCGCCGCGCCGGCGGCAGGACGCCCCGGTGCGCGCCGTCGACCGCGTCGACGTCGCGCTCGAGCCGGGTCAGGTCTACGGCCTCGTCGGCGAGTCGGGCTCCGGGAAGACGACGGTGGCGCGCTGCGTGCTCGGGCTCGAGCGGCTGACCGGCGGCTCGATCGTCTACGACGGGCTCGACCTGTCGGCGCGCGACCGGAGTGTCGTCCGGCGTGCGCGCCGCGAGATGCAGCTCGTCTTCCAGCAGCCGGCCGCCGCTCTCGACCCGCGGATGACCGTCTCGCAGCTCGTCGCCGAGCCGCTGACGACGCACGGCCTCGCCCGCGGCGCGGCGCTCCGCGAGCGCATCGAGCGGCTCGTGACGGAGGTGGGCCTCTCGGCGGCGCTTCTCGGCCGCTACCCGCACGAGCTCTCGGGTGGGCAGTGCCAGCGCGTCGTGATCGCCCGCGCGCTCTCGACGGAGCCGCGACTGCTCGTCCTGGACGAGCCGACCTCGGCGCTCGACGTGGTCGTGCAGGCGCAGATTCTCAACCTCCTGCTCGCGCTGCGGGCGGAGCGCGGGTTGACGTTCCTCCTCATCTCGCACGACCTCGGCGTGATCGGCCATCTCAGCGACCGGATCGGCGTCATGTACCTCGGCCGGCTCGTCGAGGAGGGCCCCGCCGCCGACGTCCTGGTCTCGCCGCGGCATCCGTACACGCGCGCCCTGCTCGGCAGCCGCCGCGGCAAGGGCAGCGCCTCGCTCGACACGCCGCCGCCGCTCCACGGCGAGACGCCGCCGCCCTGGGCGGCGCCGCCGGGCTGCCGCTTCCACCCGCGCTGCCCCCTGCGCGAGCGTCTCGGCCGTCCCGCGATCTGCGAGAGCGAGGATCCGGCCCTGAGCGGCTCCGGCCACACGGCTGCGTGCCACTTCCCGGAGGAGTCGGCATGACGGTCCGCACCGGACGCGGTCCGGCGACGGCGGCGGAGCTCGGCCTGATGGAGGGCGCCCCGCCGCCGCCCGGCCAGCACGTGACGCTCGCGAACTGGCAGGACGGGCCGTACAACCGCTGGGGCTTCCAGCACGCGGGCGAGCTCGTCCCCTCGGCGGTCGTCTCACGTGGCGACGGCCCGGTGCTGGAGCTCGCCTCGGAGCTCGAGGACCTCGACGCCCTCGTCCTCGACGGCGTATCCGGAGCGCCGACGCTCGCCTCGTTCCTGCTCGACACGTACACGGATGCCTTCCTCGTGCTCCACGAGGGGCGAATCCGCTACGAGCGCTACTTCAACGGGATGGGGCCGCGCTCGCTCCACCTTCTCCACTCGGTCTCGAAGTCGCTCTGCGGTGCGCTGACCGGCTCGCTCGTCGGGCGCGGCCTGCTCGACCTCGACGCGCGCGCCTCCGCGTACGTGCCCGAGCTGTGGCAGTCGGCGTTCGGGGAGGCGACGATCGCGCAGCTCCTCGACATGACGGCCGCGGTCACGTTCGACGAGGACTACGAGAACTCGCGCTCGGAGGTGCAGGCGCAGGATCGCGCGGCGGGCTGGCGGCCGCGCCGGGCAGACGACCCGCCGGACTCGTACGCCTTCCTTTCGTCGCTCCGCCAGAGCGGCCCGCATGGGCGCGTCTTCCAGTACTGCTCCGCTACGACCGACGCTCTCGCCTGGGTGCTCGAGCGGGCGAGCGGCCGGCGCTATGCGGCCCTGCTCGCCGAGGAGCTCTGGTCGCGGATCGGCGCGGAGCACGACGCGGCGATCGCCGTCGACGCGGCCGGATTCGCGTTCGCGAACGGCGGCATGTCGGTCAGCCTGCGCGACCTCGGCCGCTTCGGCCACCTGATGCTGAACGGCGGAGGCGCCGGCGGCTTCCGCGCGACACCCGCGGCGTGGGCTGAGCGGCATCGCCACGGAGATCCAGCTCTCGTCGCGGGGAGCGACTTCGCCGCCGCCTACCCGAACGGCAGCTACAGCGGCAAGTGGTGGTGCACCGGTGACGAGCGCGGCACGTTCTACGGGTCGGGCATCTACGGCCAGTTCCTCTGGATCGTCCCGGGGGCCTCGCTCGTGCTCGCGAAGCTGTCGAGCCTGCCGCGCCCCCTCGATCTCGCGATCGTGCGCGACCACCACCGCGCGTTCCACGCGCTCGGCGCCGCGCTCGCCTGAGCGTCGAGCGCAACCGCGGTGAACGCCGCGGTCCGTGGCCGTCAGGTGCCGGGGGTGCGCCTGCGCGCCGGCGGCGAGCCGCTCACGGGTGCCCGATCGTCGAGCGGTGCCGGATCAGGAGTGAGTACGGCGGCGCGAGGTCGACGCCGTCGGGGTCGTTGAGGTAGCCGGGTGCGCTTCCGGGAACTCCCGTGTGGCCGTACTGCCAGACGACCTTGTTCGTGTGCGGGTCGATGACGATCACGCGGTTGTTGTCGTCGTCGTTGAGGAGGATGTCGCCGTTCGGGAGCGGCTCTGCGAGCGAGGGGTGGTTGAGCGGCGGGTCTCCGGGCCGGGGCACGTAGCGCCAGACGACGCGTCCGCGCCGGTCGAACGTCTCCAGCCCGCCGGGGCTCGTGTAGTCGACGCTGAGGTAGAGACCCGGCCTGACCTCGTTGGAGTCGGACGGATAGCTGAAGCCGGGCGGATGCCAGGAGCGGAGGATCGTGCCGCCGATCGTCATCTCGTCGACCCAGTCGCCGTTGATCTCGGTGACGAGGAAGTGGCCGTTGCGCATCGGGAAGGCGCCGTTGGGGCTGCCGAAGCGGCGCGGCGGGGCGTGGTAGCAGGCCTGGGTGGTCTCGCCGTAGACGTGGTGCGGCCGGTGCCGGCCGAGCTTGATCAGCAGCAGGCGGCAGTTCTTGATGTCCGCGGTGAGGATCCAGTCGCCCGGGAGCAGCATCGCGTCGTCGGGGTTCCAGAGCCGGTTCGGGCCGCTGCCGGGGACGCCGGGCTTCCCGTAGCGGTAGACGATCCGGCGGGTGGCGACGTTGATGACGCTGATCGCGAAGTCGTCCTCCTGGGTGGCGACGATCCGCTTGCCGTCGGGGCTGAAGAAGGCATCGTCCGGGGACTGGAAGCTCTGCCCGGGTCGCAGGTCGCCCGGCCGCGGGAACTGCCAGACGATCTGCCCCTTCGGGTCGACCATCAGGAGCCGGTTGTTGGCGCGGTCGGCGATCAGGATCGGGCCGGGCAGCACGGACGGATCCGACCCCGCTGCGAGGTGCGCGCTCGTGAGCGGGCGGAACAGGGGCCGCGGCGTCGGGACGGTTCCACCGGCGGCGATGCCGTGAGCGGTCCAGCCGGCCACCGCGAGCAGGACCGCGGCGACGAGCGGGAGTCGCATGCCTCCCCGTCTCCTCCCGGTCGGCCCGGGGGCGGGCACGGCGTCGACATGCGCGCGCAGCGGCGGCGCACTGCTGTGCCGAACGAAGACAGACCCCCAGCTTCTCACCCGATCGCAGATGCTACGCCGTCCCGCTCGCGGGCAGCCGGGCAACCGTCGCGTCGACGTGACGGCAGCGTCCGGGCCACCCACGGGCCGCGTCGCGCCGGCCGCCGCAGGCTCGATCGCCTCCCGGTCGAGGATATGGGGCCCGGCCCCCATGGCGGGCGCGCGTCGCGGTCGAGAAAGTCGCTTCCAGTGTGGTGGAGCGTGAGGCAGAGCCTGTCGGCACCGACCTCGCCGTCGGGCTGCTGACGCACGAGACCGAGAAGACGTATGCGGGTGCCTGAGGTCTTGCCAAGGGAGGTTGCGATGAGCACGACGGATGCTGTTCGGAGCGAGCTGGGTGTCGAGTTCGGAGGAGAGCTGGTCGGGCCGGACGACTCGGGCTACGACGAGGCGCGGGCGCTGTTCAACGCGATGATCGACAAGCGGCCGGCCCTGATCGCCCGCTGCGCGTCGGGGAGGGACGTGGCACGCGTGATCGGGTTCGCCAAGGCGCGCGAGCTGCCGCTGGCTGTCCGGGGTGGAGGCCACAACGGCGGCGGCCTCGGGAGCGTGGACGACGGCGTGGTCGCCGATCTGTCGCTGCTGCGGTCGGTGTCGGTCGATGCCGAGGCGTCCACGGTTCGCGTCGGCGGGGGCTGCACGTGGGCTGACGTGGACGCCGCCACCCACGAGCACGGGCTTGCGGTGCCGTGCGGGGTGATCTCCACGACGGGGGTCGGCGGGCTGACGCTCGGCGGCGGCATGGGGCACCTGACGCGCGGCTACGGCCTGACGATCGACAACCTGCTTGCCGCCGAGGTCGTGCTCGCGGACGGGGAGCAGGTCAGGGCGAGCGCCGACGAGAACGCGGAGCTGTTCTGGGCGTTGCGCGGCGGCGGGGGCAACTTCGGTGTCGTGACGGAGTTCACGTTCCAGGCGCATCCGGTGTCCGACGTCGTCGGCGGCCCGACCTTCTGGCCGCTCGAGCAGACCGACGAGGTGCTGGCCGCCTACCGCGAGTTCCTGCCCACGCTGCCTCGGAACGCGAGTGGGTTCTTCGCCTTCCACACCGTTCCCCCGGGGCCGCCGTTCCCGGAGGAGATCCACCTGCGCAAGGTGTGCGGGATCGTCTGGTGCATCGTCGGCTCGGACGAAGAGGCGGCGGAGGCGATGGCGCCGATGCTGGCCGTCGGCACCCCGCTCATGCACGGCGCCGGGCGCGTACCGCTGCCGGGATTGAACAGCGCGTTCGACGGGCTCTACGGGCCGGGCGACCAGTGGTACTGGCGCGCCGACTTCGTCGACGAGATCCCCGACGAGGCGATCGCCCACAACGCGGAGTGGAACGACAAGGTGCCGAGCTGGAAGTCGGGCTCTCACATCTACCCGATCGACGGCGTTGCCCACGACATCGGCCCGGAGGACACACCGTGGGCGTACCGCGACACCCGCTGGGCGCAGGTGATCATCGGCGTCGACTCCGATCCGGCCGGCGCACCCGCCCTGCGTGACTGGACGGTCGACTACTGGGAAGCACTGCACCCGTACTCGGCCGGGGGCGCGTACGTCAACTTCATGATGGACGACGAGGGCCAGGATCGGGTGAAGGCGACCTATCGCGGCAACTACGACCGCCTCGCCAGGGCGAAGGGGACCTACGACCCGGAGAACCTGTTCCGCGTTAACCAGAACATCCGGCCGGCGGAGTAGCCAACGGCGGGAGGGGCACGCGGGAGCCGGGCGTATGTCGTCTTCGCCGCCCGTTGGGCGCGCGCTGCGGCGTTGGCCGCCACCGCGGTGCGGATGAGGTGCTTGAAGGCGGCTTCGTCGGCCGCGGGTTGCTCAGCCGCCCGCGAGCTTCACGTCGTAGCCGGTCGCACGGAGCCGCGCCGCGACCGTGTCGCGGTGGTCGCCCTGGATCTCGACGGCGCCCTCCTTGATGGAGCCGCCCGCGCCGCAGAGGCGCTTCAGATCGCCCGCCACCGCCTGCGTCTCGCGCGGCGGGAGCCCGCGGACGAGGGTGACGGTCTTGCCGCGACGGCCGCCCTTCTCGCGCGAGACGCGGACGACGCCGTCGGCGGGCGACTGCCGCTGCGGCGGCGACGTCCGTCGCTCGGCGCTCCGGTCGCGCTGGTCGCCGTCGTCGGTCGAGTACACGAGCCGGCTGTTCGACACGCGGGCGATCGTAGCCAGAGCCCCGGCGCCGGCAGGCGCGATCGCCTCGTCGACGCGCGAGAGCCTCCGCCTCACTCCTGCCTGACGATGTCGACCGAGATCTCCACCGCCGGGACCGGTCCTCTGTTCTCGAGCCAGTGGGTGGTGCTCCGGTCTTCGGGCCAGCCCACTCCCGGCCCGTAGTCGGTGGC